>CALULT010000023.1 GCA_944321565.1 uncultured Paraprevotella sp.
AAAGAAGAGTTAGAGTCACTTCTAACTCTCAAGTTCCGTTTGTGTAATTCGCAAACCATTTCTTTTTGACTATAAGATATCTTATTTACCCAAGTAAGATATCTTACTTTGCCAAGTAAGTATATCTTCTATTTGGAAAGTTAGTATCTTTTTTGCACTATGACAAACATTCGTTTACGAGCAACAAGCCACGTTCACCAAAAACTTGTTTGCCGGTGCGCCCGATAGGACTCGAACCTACACGCCGCGAAGCACCAGATCCTAAGTCTGGCGTGTCTACCAATTTCACCACGGGCGCGGAAATAGACGGCTGCAAAGATAAGAAGATTTCTTGGGGCTGCCAAATTATTGCTTCAGAAAATCCCGCGCGGCCTCTATCATTGTGTCTTCGCCACGCAACACATCTTCTTGGGCGAGCGACACCGCGATGTCCGGTTCGATGCCGAATTCTATCTGCTGCATCTGAGCATCATACATGGGACAAGCCGAGAAACGGACAGACCAGCCGTTGGGCAGTTCGGAAGAGAACGGCATGCCGGAACCTCCACCCGTGCGGTCGCCCATGATGGTGACCAAAGGACACTCACGCATGTCGCGCACAAAAGTGTTGGTGGCACTGTAGCAGGAACGGTTGGTCAGCACGACAGCCTTTTTCTGCCAGCGGATGCCCGAGGAGGGTTCGATGTATTCGGCCTCCGGCGTGGAAAAGTCATTATGCCCCGCACCCGTCTTGTGGGCAATATAACCCACCAACCGCCTTTCGTTGGTGAAACGTTCGGCCAACCGCTCGGCATAAGTCAACGTGCCGCCGGAATTGTTGCGCACATCCACAATCAGGCCGTTACACAGGCGCAGGTAGCGCATCACCTCGTCCAGGTTGCCGTCGCCGACGGCAGAGCTGAAACTGCCATAATAAATATAACCGATGTTGTCGTCCAATATCTTATAATAGATGCCTGCGGCAATGCGGTAATCCGTGCCCAGGTAACGGCGGTGGATGCTGTCGCTGAAGTTGGCGGGATAGTCCTCGTGCCAGCTCCAATAACGCCCCACGTCGGAAGCCGAATAGAGGTTGACATGTCCGTCGCGCAGTTCGGAAAGCATGTCGCAAAGCACTTCAAAAAGCTGCGAAGACGACATGCCGTCGTGGACACGCGAACGGTATTTGGCATAGACTTCACCCCATGGGAGGCAACCTTCCTCTACCTTGTAGTCGTGGAAGCAATATTGGGTGTCAATGACGCGCCACAGGGTCTCGAAATTGTTCACCGGCGTGTCCTCAGGCGACTCTTCGCGGATGCAACCGAGGAAAAGCAACGGCAGGACACAAGCAAATATCACACAAACGGCATGTTTCATATCAGTGACGGGATTATAAGACAAACGGGCGATGCTGTGACTCCTTGCGCTTGACGAAACCGAAATGCTTGACGTAGCCAATCATGAAACTGTGGTTCCAGATGTGGCTTCGCAAGCCATTCACCCGGCTCTGCCGGATGTCGCAAAGATAACCCGCGCGGAACGTGAAGCCCGCAATGGGAAAGTCAAGCGTCAGGAAATGGCGCATGGACGGCGCGTTGGCCGGATGGGTGAAACACACGTTACGGTCATAGTTTCCCAACGACATCTCATAGTAAGACTGGCCGTAGCGCGGGGAGAACATGCCGCCCACGAGAGGAACCGTGGCTTGGTAACGCACGGTGAAAGGCACTTTCCGTATATAAAAAGGATAAATGGCCATCAGCGACGCGCCAAGGTCGAGCTCCGCCTTGGCCTGCACAGGGTTGTTGGAGTTCCGCGTGTTATAAATCGCGCCCAGCCCCGCATGGACTTCCCCTCCGGCCATCAGGCGCAAGTCGCCCAACAGCCAGTTGTAGTGCCACCCGATGGCATAGTTCAGCTTGCCCGCCATCTCGTTGGAATTACCGGAGCGGTTGGAAGCGTAGCTGAAGAAACCGTCCACGACGCTTTGCGTAGTGACGCGCCCTTCCAACCAATGGGTCTTGCGCAACGTCTCGTGCAGGAAAGCCACGTGGGGACCGGTGTAAGTGACAGGCGACAGATAGGTCTCATACAGACTACTGCGCCCTGCGCCAAAAAGGGTGGCATGCGTGGTGAACCGGTTTTCCGGAAGTCCGCCAATGCCTTGCGCACAAACGGAAACGCCCCCCCCCATGCCGAAGCACACGGCCCCAAGCAGCCTTCCCCAGAAACGGCAAGGCAACCCGTGCAAGACACACGGCCTCAGAAAGCCAAAAGGCACACGACAACGCATGGTCATTCGTCTTCAAACAACTTCATTTGCCCGGAGATTTCATCCACGATGTCCGCACGGCTCTTCCCGGTTTCCGGGGCCTGGTTTTCGGGTTCCTCCTCTTGGCTGTCCGCCTGAATGGCTGTTTCTTCCCCTTCGTTTTCCGGTTCTGGATGGCGAAGCGGCTCCAGTTCCGTGATGGAGGCCGTCTCGTAGGTGGTCAGGCGTTTGCCTTTGGCCTTGACGCTTTTCACTCCGATGAACGTCTCCGCATCCACCTCTTGGGGGTCGCGGAAACTGTCATGCCCGCCAAACACGATTTGCAAGCGCGGATAAGCCTCATCGGTGAGCAGCACCAGGCGGCTGGCCTTGTTCTCGCCCGCAAAACTTTGCGGTTTGCGGCTCGCTTCGAACATGAAACGTTTCACGTAGGGATAGTTCTGCTGGTCGGCATCATAGAGCACGGCGCACCACACTTTTGACGGCACGAATTTCTCCACACGCGCGATTTCCTCGTCGTAATGGTTGTTCATGTCGAAGTTTGTGGTGTAAAACTGGTTATCTTTTGTCACCACCAACACCTGGTCCTCGCTGTAGAACTCACCCAAGTATTCGCCACGCCCGTCATAGTTCAGGCGGTTGACGTCATGATCGAACCACACCTTGCGCCCGCCCAGCGTGGATCCGCCATGCGACTTCAGACCGATGCGGTGGATTTCTATCTTGCTCAACAAGTTGCCCATGCTTTGGCGCCCTTTGATGGCGATGCTGCTGAAATCCTTCTCGAGGAAAATGTTCCTGAGCTTCAGGCGTGGCTTCAACGTGATTTTGATGACTTCCGCCTCACCATTGGGATTAGCGGTGAAATAGACCACGCGTGAGAAAGGCTTGCCCTGCGTCAGGTCATATTCCCGGTCGCGGGTGACGGACGTCACGTTGAACCGCTTGATGTAATAGTTGCCTGCCTTCCCGTCGCGATACACCACATTATATATCGTGCGTTTGTCATTACGCTTGAACACGGCCACATGGATGATTTCCGCCTTGTGCTTTTCGGCCTTGCTCCGTTCAGTCTCGCCCACGAAAGTCTTTTCACTGATGCGGATAACCTTATACGTTCCGTCACGGTAGAAGAGGATGGCATCGTCAATGTCCGAACAGTTGGCAACGAACTCGTTTTTCTTGAGCGACGTGCCGATAAATCCCTCGTCGCGGTCGATGTAGAGCTTTTCGTTGGCTTCCACCACCTTCGTGGCCACGATGGTGTCGAAATTGCGCAGTTCCGTGCGGCGCGGGTGCTCGCTGCCATACTTGGCTTTCAGCATGCGGAACCAGTTGCTGGTCACTTCCACCATGTTGGCCAGGTCCTTGTCAATGCGGGCTATCTCGTCCTTCATCCGGGCGATGGCCTCATCGGCTTTGTCTTTGTTGAACTTCAGTATGCGGGCCATCTTGATTTCCATCAGCTTCAGGATGTCTTCCTTCGTCACCTCCCGTATCATTTGTGGGTAGAAGGGAGTAAGCCGGTTGTCGATGTGGGTGCAAGCCGCGTCCATGTCGCCCGCCTGCTCAAACTGGCGGTCTTTATATATGCGTTCCTCAATGAAAATCTTTTCGAGCGAAGCGAAATGCAGGCTCTCCATCAGCTCGCCCTTCCGGATGAGCAATTCTTGGCGGAGCAACTCGCGGGTGTTGTCCACCGAACGCTTCAGCACTTCACTCACGGTGAGGAAACAGGGTTTCTTGTCGTCAATGACACAACAGTTTGGCGAGATGCTCACTTCGCAATCGGTGAAGGCATAAAGCGCGTCGAGCGCCTTGTCGGAGCTGACACCCGGTGCCAGGTGAACCAGGATTTCCACTTCGGCCGCCGTGTTGTCCTCCACCTTGCGCACCTTGATTTTCCCTTTCTCCACCGCTTTCAGGATGGAGTCGATGAGCGTTGAAGTGGTTTTCCCATATGGAATCTCGCGGATGGCCAGTGTCTTGCTATCTATCTTATTGATTTTGGCCCGCACTTTCACCACGCCGCCGCGCTGCCCGTCGTTGTAACGTGCCACGTCGATACTTCCGCCCGTCAGGAAATCGGGATAAAGTTGGAATGGTTCGCCGTGCAAGTAGCTGACAGCGGCATCGCAAATCTCATTCAGGTTATGGGGAAGAATCTTAGAGGAAAGCCCCACGGCTATGCCTTCCACACCTTGTGCAAGCAACAACGGGAACTTCACAGGCAGTGTCACCGGTTCCTTGTTACGCCCGTCATACGACAGTTTCCATTCCGTGGTTTTGGGATTGAACACCACGTCGAGGGCAAATTTCGAAAGCCTGGCTTCAATGTAACGCGGCGCAGCAGCGGAATCGCCCGTCAGTATGTTCCCCCAGTTGCCCTGACAGTCTATGAGCAGTTCTTTTTGGCCCAACTGCACCAGCGCATCGCCAATGGAAGCGTCTCCATGGGGATGGAACTGCATGGTGTGGCCCACGATATTGGCCACTTTGTTATAACGCCCGTCATCCATCCGCTTCATGGAATGCAGGATGCGCCGTTGCACCGGCTTGAGCCCGTCGATGATGTGCGGCACGGCACGTTCCAAAATCACGTAGGAGGCATAATCCAGGAACCAATGCTGGTACATCCCACTCAAGTGGTGCGTGATGCCATCCCTGCCCGCATCTTCCGGATGATAGTTCGCATGCACACCATTTTCCCCGTCGGCTCCCGCGTCCGGGGCTGTCCATTCGTCTTTGTCTTCGCTCATAATTGGGTCACTGATATATCTTTTAACGCAAAAATAGCATTTTAATAAAAGAAAAAGCGTACTTTTGCGAAAGTTTTATCAATATTTTGCGAAAGAGTATGGCTCAAGAAGATGTTTTCAAGAAAATAGTGTCACATTGTAAGGAGTATGGATTCGTGTTCCCCTCCAGCGACATTTATGACGGATTGGCCGCCGTGTACGACTACGGTCAGAACGGCGTGGAGTTGAAAAACAACATCAAACAATATTGGTGGCAGAGCATGGTGCTGCTCCACGAGAATATCGTGGGCATCGACGCAGCCATCTTCATGCATCCCACGACATGGAAGGCCAGCGGCCACGTGGACGCATTCAACGACCCCCTGATTGACAACCGCGACAGCAAAAAACGCTACCGCGCCGACGTGCTCATCGAAGACCAGATTGCCAAATACGACGAGAAAATCAACAAAGAGGTGGCCAAGGCCGCCAAGAAGTTCGGCGACAGCTTCGATGAAAAGAAATTCCGCGAAACCAACGCACGGGTGTTGGAACACCAGCAGAAGCGCGACGCCCTGCACCAACGCTACAGCGAGGCGATGAACGCCAACAACCTGGACGAACTGAAACAAATCATCTTGGACGAAGGCATCGTGTGCCCCATCAGCGGGACGCACAACTGGACTGATGTGCGCCAGTTCAACCTGATGTTCAAGACGGAAGTGGGGTCCACGGCCGAAGGCGCATCCACGATTTATCTCCGTCCGGAAACGGCACAGGGCATCTTCGTGAACTACATGAACGTGCAAAAGACGGGACGCATGAAGCTCCCGTTCGGCATCGCGCAAATAGGCAAAGCGTTCCGCAATGAGATTGTGGCCCGCCAGTTCATCTTCCGTATGCGCGAGTTTGAGCAAATGGAAATGCAATATTTCGTGAAGCCGGGAACTGAACTCCAATGGTTCGAGACATGGAAAAAGACCCGCATGGCTTGGCACCAGGCTTTGGGCTTCGGCGCGGAAAATTATCGTTTCCACGACCACGAGAAGCTGGCCCACTACGCCAACGCGGCCTGCGACATCGAGTTCCACATGCCTTTCGGCTTCAAGGAGGTGGAAGGCATCCACAGCCGCACGAACTTCGACCTGAGCCAGCATGCGAAATACTCGGGCAAGAAAATCGAATATTTCGACCCGGAAACCAACGAAAGCTACACGCCGTATGTCATCGAGACGTCCATCGGCGTGGACCGCATGTTCCTTTCCATCATGTGCCACAGCTACCAGGAAGAGCAATTGGAGAACGGCGAAACACGTGTCGTGCTGAAACTGCCTGCCGCGCTCGCACCGGTGAAATTAGCCGTGATGCCGCTGGTCAAGAAAGACGGGCTACCCGAAAAGGCGCACGAAATCATCAACGACCTGCGTTTCCACTTCAACTGCAAGTTCGACGAAAAGGATTCCATCGGCAAACGTTACCGCCGCCAGGATGCCGTCGGCACCCCATATTGCGTGACGGTGGACTATGATACGCTGAAAGACAACACCGTCACCTTGCGCGACCGCGACACGATGGAACAACGGCGGGTGGACATCGCAGACCTGCGCGGCATCATCGAGGACAAAGTGAGCATCACCTCGCTACTGAAGAAAATCATGTAATTCCGCATTCCAGGCTACGGACAGCGATGAAAAAAAGACTTCTCTATATATGGACATTCGTACTTGCCTTGTGCGCCTTCGTGGCGTGCAAGGACGAGGACGACACATACGACCCGTACGCAAACTGGCCGGCACGTAATGCAGAGTATTTCGCCCAAATCGCAACGGAAGCGCGCGACTCCATCGCACTGGCAAAGGCACAGCATGGCGACCAATGGGAATCACATTGCAATTGGCGGATGTTTAAATCAACGACGAAATCGCCGAATGCATTGGGAGCGATGACCGATTCCATTTGTGTATATATCGAACAACGTGGCACGGGACGCGGATGTCCCACATGGTCGGACACGGTGCGGGTGAACTATCGTGGCTATCTGATGCCGACCCAAAATGTCGTCAACGGCGAATGGCGGGAAGAACGCACTGTGTTCTCCCAATCTTTTATTGGTGAAATGAACACACAAATCATCGTGCCGACCCAAATGGCCGTCTCCTCGGCCGTGGCAGGCTTCGCCACCGCCCTGCAGTATATGCACGTGGGCGATGTATGGTGGGTCTATATCCCATCGGAATTGGCCTACGGCAGCCAGTCGAGCGGTTCCGTATTGCCCTACTCCACCCTGACTTTCTACCTGAATCTTGCCGACTATCACAAACCGGGGGATGTTGTCCCCGGATGGAAATAAGAATCTGGCAAATTTATAGGCCTGATTAACCCCTCGGAGGCTAATCAGGCCTATAAATTTAAAATCGCAAGCGCACGATTACTTCACATTCCCCACCTTGATGAGGTATTCGGCAATTTGCACTGCGTTCAATGCCGCACCTTTCTTGATTTGGTCGCCAACGAGCCACAACGTCATCCCGTTTTCATTGGCCAAATCCTTGCGGATGCGACCCACATACACATCGTCTTTCCCTGCAAGGAAGAGCGGCATGGGATATACCTTGTAGGCGGGATCGTCCATGAGTTGCAGGCCTTCACCATGCGCAATGGCTTCCTGCACTTCCTCGACCGAAAGCGGGCGTTCCGTTTCAATCCACACCGCTTCGGAATGTGAACGCAAGGCGGGAACACGTACACACATGGCAGAACACTGCACGTCGCTGTGCATGATTTTCTGCGTCTCGTTGTACATTTTCATTTCCTCTTTCGTATAGCCGTTGTCTTGGAACACGTCTATCTGCGGAATGACGTTATAAGCCAGTTGGTAGGCAAACTTATTGACCGTGACCGGTTTGCCCTCGATGATTTCACGATATTGCTGTTCCAGCTCGGCCATGGCTGCGGCACCTGCACCGCTGGCAGCCTGATAGCTGGCCACGTGGATGCGCTTGATGTGGCTTAACTGCTCGATGGGTTGCAAAGCCGTGACCATCATGATGGTCGTGCAGTTAGGATTGGCGATGATGCCGCGCGGACGTTCCAACGCATCAGCGGCATTACACTCGGGAACGACCAACGGCACATCCTTGTCCATGCGGAACGCGCTGGAATTGTCTATCATGACCGCACCATAGCGGGTGATATCCTCCGCAAACTCCTTGGATGTCCCGGCACCGGCCGATGTGAATGCGATGTCGATTCCCTTAAAATCATCATTGTGCTGCAAGAGCTTCACCTCGATGTCTTTGTCGCGGAATTTGTACTTAGTGCCCGCACTACGGGTGGAACCAAACAAAACCAACTCGTTCAAAGGAAAGTTTCTTTCATCGAGCACACGCAGGAACTCTTGTCCCACGGCTCCGCTCGCACCTACAATTGCTACTCTCATTTTACCGTATTTTAAAACTAATGGTGATTTCTGGTTGCAAAAATAAAGAATTAATTACGATTGGCCGTATAAAATGGAAACTTTTTCGTTACTTTGCATTATAAACCGATAGAGAAGCCTATGAAATTGCCCTCATTGTCCGCATATTTCCCCGTCACAGACCCCACTTGGATATTTTTCCTGGTGTTGTGCATCATCCTTTTTGCGCCAATTCTTTTGGGCAAACTGAAGATTCCCCACATCGTAGGCATGATTTTGGCTGGTGTCCTCATCGGCCCATACGGCTTCCACGTGCTGGACCGCGACAGCAGTTTCGAACTCTTCGGACAGGTGGGGTTATACTACATCATGTTCCTGGCCAGCCTGGAAATGGACTTGCAACACATGAAGCGCATCCGCTGGCAGGCACTGACACTGGGACTTGCCGCCTTCATTTTCCCACTGACCATGGGCATCGTGAGCAACGTGTTCCTTTTGAAATACAGCCTGGCCACCTCCATCCTGCTGGCCAGCATGTATGCCTCACACACATTGATAGCTTATCCTATTGTCGTGCGTTATGGCGTGACACGCAACCGCAGCGTGGGTATTGCCGTGGGCGGCACCATCGTCACCGACACGTTGACCTTGCTCGTCTTGGCCTTCATTTCCGGCATGTTCCGCGAGGAAGTCCACGGTTGGTTCGGCATTTCCCTGATACTGAAACTCCTGTTGCTCTGCCTCTTCATCGTTTACTCCTTCCCGTTCATCGCACGACGTTTCTTCCGCCGCTACAACGACGCGGTGTTGCAGTTCATTTTCGTGCTGGGCATGGTATTCCTGAGCGCGGGACTGATGGAGCTGATTGGCATGGAAGGCATCCTGGGCGCCTTCCTGGCCGGCATCGTGCTCAACCCGCTGATTCCCCGCAGTGCCCCCCTGATGCACCACCTGGAATTTGTGGGCAACGCCTTGTTCATCCCCTACTTCCTGATTGGCGTGGGCATGCTCATCGACATGCGGGTGCTTTTCGGCACAGGAGAAGCACTGAAAGTGGCCGCCGTGATGATCACGATGGCCTTGGCGGGAAAGTGGATTGCCTCTTGGTTCACACAAAAGATTTTCAAGATGTCCGGAGTGGAGCGCGAACTCATGTTCGGCCTGAGCAACGCACAAGCCGCCGCCACCCTGGCTGCCGTATTGGTAGGCTACAACATCATATTACCTTCGGGCGAACGGTTGCTGAACGAAGATGTGCTGAACGGCACCATCCTGCTCATCCTGGTGACATGCATCGTCAGCTCCCTGATTACGGACGCGGCGGCACGGAGGCTGGCCTTGCGCGGAAGCATCGACGAGGCCCGCCCGTTGAACGAGGAGTCCACCTTGATTGCGCTGGCCTCCCCCATGAACGTGGACTATCTGGTCAACCTGGCCTTGTTGATGCGAAAAGAAAAATCCGATGCTCCGATGAGTGCCGTCAACGTGGTGCTGGACAATGACGACAAAGCGCGGGAAAAAGGCATGAAACTGCTGGAAACAGCCTCGGCCATCGCTTCGGCCGCCAACGTGCAAATGCAAACCAAGGTGAGGCTGGCCACCAACCTGGCCAACGGCATCATCCATGCCATGAAGGAAAACGACTATTCAGAACTGGTAGTGGGGCTGCACATGCAGAACTCACCGGCAGAACCCTTCTTCGGCAGTGTGCTGACCAACCTGCTCAACCGGCTGAACCGGCAAATCACCATGGTGCGCTGCACCGTGCCGGTCAACACCCTGCGGCGCATCCATGTGGCCATACCTGCCAAAGCTCAATTCGAAGCCGGATTCTACCACTGGGTGGAACGTGTGGCACGCTTGGCCGTGAGCCTGGGATGCCGCATCACATATTACGCGCATCCCGACACCATACGCATCCTGCAACGCTACCTGAACGCCCACCACACCACCATCCGCGCCGAATATGTGAACACCGATGGTGGAAACGAACTGAAAAGGCTCTCTAAGGAGGTGCGCGAAGACCACATGCTCGTCGTCGTGCTGGCCCGCCGCGGCTCCATCTCTTTCCGCCCCTCGTTCGACCACATCCCGCAACAAGTGAAGAAACATTATATGCACACCAGCGTCATGCTGATTTTCCCGGACATCTATGCGGAAACTGCCACAAAGGAACTGAGCATCAACGAACCTTTGACTACAGACCAGCGTTATGAAGCGACAAGCGACTGGTCCAAGAACTGGTTGCCGAGGAACAGCGCAAAAGAGGAGGACAAATGACCACGCCGGAATGGATGGAACGAACCGCATTGCTCATGGGCGAAGAAAAAATGGAACGGATACGCCGCGCCCATGTGCTTGTCGTCGGCGCGGGAGGGGTCGGTGCATATGCCGCCGAGATGTTGGTACGCGCGGGAGTGGGACGGCTGACATTATGGGATGCCGACCGTGTGCAGCCGAGCAATATCAACCGCCAACTGTGCGCCCTGCATTCCACGGTGAATGAAAACAAAGTGGACATCCTGGCACGACGGTTCAAAGACATCAACCCCGAACTGGAGCTGGAGACCCAGGCCGCATTCCTCGAAGAAGCCAAAGCCGGCCCGTTGCTGGATGCCCGCCACTATGATTTCGTGGTGGATGCCATCGACACCATTGCCCCGAAATGCGCCTTGCTCATAGAAGCCATGAAACGACGCGTGCGGATTGTCAGCAGCATGGGAGCCGGCGCAAAAACAGACATCACGCAAGTGCGCTTCGCCGACTTGTGGGACACCTACCACTGCGGACTGAGCAAGGCCGTGCGGACACGGCTGAAACGCGCAGGCATGCACCGCCACCCGCTGCCCGTGGTGTTCTGCACCCAACAGGCAGACCCAAAAGCCATCATACGGGTGGAAGGCGAACGAAACAAAAAGACCACGACCGGCACCGTGAGCTACATGCCGGCCGTGTTCGGATGTTACTTGGCACAATACGTCATCGACAGGTTGTAAACACTATGATAGAAATAAGGAATATAAAGAAAAGCTTCGGCACGTTAGAAGTGCTCAAGGGCATCGACCTCGACATAAGGAAAGGAGAAGTGGTGAGCATCATCGGCCCGAGCGGGGCCGGGAAAACCACCCTGTTGCAAATCATGGGCACATTGGACAAACCCGACTGCGGATCCGTCTCAATAGGCGGAGTGACGATAGAAAGCCTGAACAAGAAAGAACTAGCCGGTTTCCGCAACCGCCAAATCGGCTTCGTGTTCCAATTCCACCAACTGTTGCCCGAATTCACAGCACTGGAGAACGTGATGATTCCGGCCTACATCGGGCATGTGCCACCGCAGGAAGCCAAAAGCCGGGCCAAAGAGTTGCTCGACTTCATGGGACTGTCCGGCAGGGCTTCCCACAAGCCCAACGAACTCTCCGGTGGCGAAAAACAACGGGTGGCCGTGGCACGGGCGCTAGTGAACCACCCCTCCGTGGTCTTGGCCGACGAGCCTTCGGGCAGCTTGGACTCCAAGAACAAAGAGGAACTGCACCAGCTTTTTTTCGACCTGCGCGACAAAATGGGACAAACATTTGTCATCGTCACACACGACAATGAGTTGGCCCGACTGACGGACCGCACCATACACATGAAAGACGGACTGATTACCAACATGTCCGGAAAAGATTTCTAAAAAACGAATGTCATGAAGATAGATTTAGGAAGAATGAACTACCTCAAGGTAGTCAAAAAAGTAGATTTCGGCGTATATCTGGACGGCGGGGAAGCCGGCGAAATATTGCTCCCCGCACGTTATGTGCCCGAAGGGTGCCAAGTGGGCGACGAACTGGACGTGTTCATCTACCTGGACAACGAAGAACGGCTGGTGGCCACCACGCAGAAACCTTTGGCACAAGTGGGCGAGTTCGCCTGCCTGCAGGTGGCTTGGACCAACCAATACGGCGCGTTCCTCGACTGGGGATTGATGAAAGACCTGTTCGTGCCGTTCAGGGAACAGAAATCGGAGATGCAAAAAGGACGCTACTACATCGTACACATCCACATCGACGAAGAAACCTACCGCATCATGGCTTCCGCAAAAGTGGAACACTACCTCTCCAAACGGATACCCGCCTATGAAGAAGGAGACGAGGTCGGCATCCTCGTATGGCAAAAAACGGACTTAGGCTATAAAGTCATTGTGGACAACCGCTTCCAAGGGCTAGTGTATGACAACGAAGTGTTCCGCCCCCTGCACTTCGGCGACCGGATGACGGCCTACGTCAAACAGGTGCGCGAGGATGGCAAATTGGACATCACCCTTCAAAAGCAAGGACAGGAAGCCGTGGCCGATTTCTCGGAAATCCTCTTGGATTACCTCTACCGGCACGGCGGACATACCCCGCTGGGCGACAAAAGCCCCGCCGATGAAATCTATGCGACATTCGGGGTCAGCAAGAAAGTATTCAAAAAAGCTGTCGGCGATTTGTATAAACGGCGGATGATCAAGATTTCCGACGACGGGCTGCACCTGTTGTAGAATAACGTCGGAAACATGCCGGGCAAAAGGGACGGGAAGTGTGCATCAACATGCAAAATTCCACGTCCCTCTATTTTTTCATTTTATTTTCCCATACGATGTTACAGCCGGACAAAAATGGTTTGCGAAAAATCTTCCTGCATGCCGGGAAAGGAAAAGCGGTTCGTCCGGGCTGGGTGTGCATAGAGGACTCCCCCGCCTCACGGCCTAAAAATTTCAGAGCCTGAAACACCCAGTTTCAGAGCCTGAAACACCCAGTTCCAAGGCCTGAAACACCCAGTTCCAAGGCCTGAAACACCCAGTTCCAAGTGCCTGAAACACCCAGTTCCAAGTGCCTGAAACACCCAGTTCCAAGTGCTTGAAACTTTCATGCTTGGATATTATTCCCAAAAACCACACAAAAAGAAGAGCTGGAGTCACTTCTAACTAAGAAACTGTTTTGAATTTCTACAGAAAGTTTTTTCCTGCTTGATGTACTCGTTTTCGTGTGTGCCATTCGCAAACCATTTCTCTTTGACTATATTGTAAATATCCACTATCCGTTGTGGCCGAATGCACTGCGTCCGCAAGAAAACTCCTCCGCCTTGCAGGGGAGGTGGCTCGAAGAGCCGGAGGAGTTTCCCACCCACGTATCATTCCGCAAGGAGAACAAAACGGCCATTATGGCCGCCGCATGGAGAACAGAAGGGGCGTTACGTCCCGCGCAGAATTTATTAAATCCCCATTAAATTTCTACTGCCCCAACAAAAGGGTCGTTACGACCCCGCAAGGAGAACAAAAACGGCATTATGGCCGCCGCACGGCGAACAGAAGGGGCGTTACGCCCCCGTGGGCGTGAGACCCCCTCCGCCCCTTCGGGGCTCGTCCCCCTGCGAGGCGGGACAGTTCTTTCCAGCCGGCTTTGACTGCCGACATTCAGAAGTTTGTAAAAGCAGGAACTCTGTACACTCAATTCCTCAATGCGTTTTTCCAGATGGTGTTAAATCCCCAAGAATGCGGGCTGTTCCTTTAAAATCAGCAATGCCCTCTAAAACGAAGCGTGGGAGAAACTTCTCTTTCGAGAAATTTCTCCCACACCATACGATATACTTCTTTATGACGTTCGCCCGGGATGGCTTATTCGCCAGTGATGACACGCTTTTCAGCGATACGTGCCTTCTTACCGGTGAGCTTACGCAGGTAGTACAGCTTGGCACGACGCACTTTACCAATCTTGTTCACTTCGATGTGGTCAATGTTCGGGCTTTCCAAGGGGAAGATACGCTCCACACCTACGTTGCCCGACATCTTGCGCACCGTGAAACGCTTTTTGTTCTGATGGCCACAAATCTTGATGACCACGCCGCGATACTGCTGAATGCGCTCTTTGTTACCTTCGACGATTTTGTATGCTACGGTCACCGTGTCGCCCGCCTTGAATTTGGGGTGTTCCTTACCGGTAGCAAATGCTTCCTCTGCAATTTTAATTAAATCTGCCATTTTATTGAATCATTAAATTGTTTGTCGTCCCGGCACAACATAACAGGGAACACAGCATCCTGCCAGCGATTGTGCGGAAAGCGGTTGCAAAGGTACTGCAAATTTGTGAAATAACCAACGCGACCGCTCTTTTTTTCTCCCAGTGTGCCCATTATCCGCGTTTTTTCCGTAAATTTGGACTATGAAACATAAGACAAATGCGATGAACACCTTGAAAATGTTGGTTTTGGCCATAGGTTGCACCACCGCTTTCCCTGCCATGGCGCAACGTTATCGCCTAGGGACGGTGAAAGCCGCGCGACATGAAGTGACCAGGCTGTTGGATGCCTTCCCAGACAGTGGGGCATTGCGCATCGTGGCTCCCTACCGGCAGGCCGTGGACAGCATCATGTCACCCGTGCTGGGCGAGAGCGAAGTAGCGATGACGGCCGACCGTCCGGAAAGCCTGTTGTCCAACTTCGTGGCCGACGTGCTGCGCGAGGCTTCCGTGCGCGTGGGGAAGAAGGCCGACATCGGACTATGCAACATTGGCGGCCTGCGGAGCACCATGCCCAAAGGAACGGTGACATACGGAGACGTGTTGGAAATCGCACCGTTCGAAAACCGCCTGTGTGTGCTTTCGCTGAGCGGACGGAAAATGATGGAACTGATGGAACAGATTGCAGCCGTGGGTGGAGAAGGCATCAGCGGTGCCAAATTGGTCATCACGACCAACGGACGGCTGCTGCAAGCCGAGATAGGCGGCAACCCGATTGCGGAAGACAGTATCTATACGGTGTCCACACTGGATTACCTGGCCGAAGGCAATGACAAAATGTATGCCCTGAAAGACCACTTGTCCGCCAACAAGACCGACATTGCCATACGCGACCTGATTATGGAAGCCATCCGCCGCAACCGGGAAGAAGGACATAAAATCACGGCCAAGATAGAAGGCAGGATCATCGTGCAATAAACATAGCAGACCATGAAAGGGATAAGATACATTTTCGCCGCACTATTGACAGGGACAGCCTGTGGGATGTACGCATCGGAAGAAGGCGAAGTAGAATTGCGCATCGTGCACACCAACGACACACATAGTTGCATCATGCCCGTCAGCCCACACTCCTCCGACACGGCATTGGCCGACAAAGGCGGTTTCGTGCGCCGGGCTGCCTTGGTGCGCGATTTGCGGAAGGCGGACGAAGGCTTGCTACTTTTCGACAGCGGCGACTTCTCACAAGGCTCGGCCTATTATAATTTATATAAAGGAGAAGTGGAAGTCAGACTCATGAACGAAATGCGCTACGACGCGGCCACCATAGGAAACCATGAATTCGACTTCGGGCTGGAAAACATGGCGCGTATTTTCCGGTTGGCCGAATTCCCCATTGTCTGCTCCAACTACCATGTGGAAGGCACTGTGCTCGAAGGGCTGGTCAAGCCCTACGTTGTCTTAGAACGCAAAGGATTGAGAATCGGCGTATTCGGGCTTGGCACACAATTGGAAGGCATGGTGGCTTCGGAAAACTACGCAGGAGTGACTTATGAAGACCCCGTCACTGCGGCCAACCGCGTGGCGGACATCTTAAAAGAAAAGGAACATTGCGACCTCGTGGTATGCCTCTCCCACTTAGGCTGGCAAATCGACGGGGTTGACGACTCGGAAGTCATTCCGGCCACACAGGGCATCGACCTCGTGCTGGGCGGGCATTCACACACCTACATGGAACGCCCCGAGGTGGTGAAAAACGCCGCAGGCAAGAACGTATATTGCAACCAAATGGGCAAACACGGACGCTATGTGGGCGAATTGTTACTGCAAATGGAACCCACGGAGAATTGAGAGCAACTTTTGTATTATTCAAAATAAAGCGTCAACACAATCATCTTGGACGAAGCCCCGTCCAGCGATTCAGTAAACTTCCGCAGCGTCCTGTCCGTAAGGTCGTTGCGGTTTCTCTGCAGGATATCCATCAGGCCGAAACAAAACTTCAATTCCGGGATAAGCTTGAAAAAAGGCAAATAAATGTCGCACCCCATGCCCACTTCCAAATAGCAATCAAAAGGTTTCAAACGCAAAGCCCCCTGCCTTTTGGTCGTCAAATCCACCATAGGGTTTACACCCGCAATGAAATACGGCCGGTAATTATTAAAACGCGGCCCCGAAAACTTCAAGTCCAACGGGCAAGAGATATACGTGGATTTGATGTTCTGAGTGCTGTCGCGCCCGCTGTGCTGCTCATGAAAGGAAACGTGCTTCTGCCCAAAATGCAAAGTAGGGACAAGGCGTAAGGCCAAATACGTATTAATACGCATCTCTCCCAATACCCCCACACTGAACCCCGGACCGTAATTGTCCACATCGGCATACCACTGCTCGCCGCTTTCCGGGTCGATGTAGCCGTTGTTCTGCAGCTCCAAGTCCTGCACATGCACCCCGAAGAGGAACCCGTAATGGAACCTCCGCTGGTCAATATAAGGCCGGTGCTGCACCTTGCGCTCTTGTGCTCCCACAGCGCATAAACACAACAGGCAAAGGATGGCCGCCATCAATCTCTTCATGAATCACCAATATTTTTAGAAATAAACGTAAAGATACAATGCTTATTGCGTTCCATCGAAGCTTTTCAAACGAAATTCACAAAAAATAGTGAGGAAATATTTGGGAGGATTCTTTTTAAATACTAACTTTGCGGTATTCTTAGAACAGAAACAACATTAATAACTAAAAATTAAAACAAAATGGCTTACGTAATTGGTGATGATTGTGTAGCATGCGGCACTTGCATTGACGAATGCCCGGTTGGCGCCATCTCTGAAGGTGAAAAGTATGTAATCAACGCAGACGCTTGCACGGAATGCGGCACTTGCGCTGATGTTTGCCCCTCTGGCGCGATTTCTCTCGGTTAATCAAGAGGAAACTACACACGATTGATTTTTATCAGAAGGCTGTCCTTGTGAAAAGGGCGGCCTTCTGCCGTGTTACCCCGTCAGGCAATCCGGGTGCCCTTTTTCTGGCGCAGTCGAAATTCATGGGAAAGAACGGTTTCATGCTCCCCCGTTGATATGCCGCGACAGATTTGAAATCAATCAAGCAAAGAGTTTGTCCGTCCGGAGGCAAAACTCCTCCGCCTTGCAGGGGAGGTGGCCCGCAGGGCCGGAGGGGTTTCCCATGCACAAGAGTGACTTCTCCCCTTTTTCCGACCCGTTTATGTTGTCCGTGGATGTGTCCGGTGTTGTTCTCGTAGGCGTGAGACCCCCTCCGCCC
This sequence comes from uncultured Paraprevotella sp., assembly GCA_944321565.1. GTDB lineage: Bacteria > Bacteroidota > Bacteroidia > Bacteroidales > Bacteroidaceae > Paraprevotella. Next base: position 17,662 of record CALULT010000023.1, read on the forward strand.
CTCCGGGGCTCGTCCCCCTGCGAGGCGGGACAGTTTTGCCATCCGCATGGTGAAAAAAGGGTCGTTACGACCCCCGCCGCATGGAGAACAGAAGGGGCGTTACGTCCCGCACAGAATTTATTAAATCCTCATTAAATTTCTACTGCCCCCTTTTTCTTCAACAAATACCCGGCACACTCCTTGAAAGTGGCAGAGCCGCAAAGCCACATCACAGCCACATAAAGGACGGCCGCCACCACAATCTTCGCGCCAAAAAGGAGATACAGGTTGCTTATGGGAGAAGTGATAAAAGCCGTCGCCACCATGACCAGCCCCGCAATGGCGGCATAAGGGAACAAATCAGAAAATGCTTCGCGCAAACGCAAACCGATTTCCCGATGCACGAAATAGAACCACAAGCCCAATCCCAGGATGTTGACACACGTACATGCGCAAACCATCACATACACGCCGTAAGGGTAGGACAACAACACCGTGGCCAACTGGGCCGCTCCCATCCCTACCGTATTCCAAAACACAAGATCCGAACGGTCTTTGGTAATGACCAGGTTAAGGCAAAGGTATTGAACCGGCCCCGCAAATGCCCCGACACATAAAATCTGCATCAACGGCACACTCTCCAACCATTTCTCCGTCACGGTAATGAGCGTAAACTCGCGGGCGACAAGCGCAAGCCCGAACAATGCAGGGAATGCGACAAAAGCCGTGAAACGCAACATCTTGCGGAAAACACGCTTATGGCGTTCACGTTCATCCGACACGTTCCGCAACACGGGCTGCGCCACTTCCTTCACCGTGCCCGTTATCATATTGCTCCCCATGATTGTCCATTTGCCCGCTTGGTTGTAAACTCCCACCTCATGCACGGAATAAACACGCCCCAAGACAATCGTGAGCAGATTCGCGTTGATTACGTTGCAAATATCCGTGGCCAGCAACTTGCAACTGAATCCGAACATCTCTTTTAAAGGACGGAACGTAACCGGCCACGTAGGACGCCAACGGGAAAAATACCAGAAAAGCACCGTGTTACAGGTCGCAAAAGCGATGCTCTGCGTAACCAGCCCCCAATAAGCATAACCGAAATACACCATCGTGACAGCTATCACACTGGACGTCGTCAGGCTCGTCACTGTGATGATAGCCTTCTGTTTCACTTGAAGGGTGCGGAACAGGTATGCGCAAGGCGCCATCCCCAAACTGGAGATAAGGAAACCTAAAAAAGCATACCGCGCCAATGGCGTAAGATCAGAAAGGTCATAGTCCGAGGCCGCCTCGGACTTCTGATAAAATTCCGTAATCAAAGGAGCCAGAAAAAACAAAATCACATAGAGCAAAGTGCCCACTCCCACGTTGAACCAAAAGACAGCATTATAATCTTCATGGAGCACCACCTTGCGGTTCGCCAAAGCGGTTCTGAACCCGCTGTCCTGCAGCACACTGGAAATAAGGCCAAACACCTGCAACAGCCCCACCATGCCATAATCCGAAGGCGTAAGCATCCGTGCGAGGAAAATTCCGAACACGGCTCCCAAAAGCAACTGGGCACCGTTGCTGATACTGCTCCACACCAACCCCTTGGCGGTTTTTTCCTTCAGCGAACTTTCCGGCATCTCCTACATCCCCCAAAACGCCCCTATGCTTTTTGCCATTTCACGCAAATTTGGTGATACAAATCCCATACGATCTTCTTAATCCCCGCACACGGGACACCTGTATATTCACCCGCTTTCTTCCAAAATCCCTCTTCATCACGAATATTCCGTTGCTGTTCCAACAACAAATAAAGCCGGTAGAGCCCGCTACGTTTCTCTGCAGGCAAATGCCACACGGCAAGATTCTCATCCCCGCGCTTGACATTATTGTAACGCAACCCGGTCCACATCCGTTTCACATATTTGTTCCCGATATTATTACGGATATGCAAACGTTCGGCCAACAGGCTCAACATCTGTGCTTCTTCATGAATGCGGGGGCCGCCAGCAGGAAGCCCGAGGTTGAACTCCCACAGTTTCGAATATTCCCTGTTAATGCCCGCCACAGCATTTTGACCCAACGCGATAAACTCCCCGCCATAGTAACGCAACGGCGTGGAAGGAGGTTCGGAATAACAAAGACTATAAACGCCCTCCATCTGTTCCATGCTCGTGCCGTTAATCGGATAAGTCCTTGGGTAACCGACATCATACAATGCGCTCCCATATTTCCGCACGGCATAGAACAAATCATCCAACGGCTTACGGCACAAACAATCCGCATCGCAAACCAACACGACATCATAATCTCCCATGCGTTTTTCCATGGCCTCCAAGATGTCATAAAGGTAAAATTGATTCATCCAAGCCTTGTACCACCCCTTAGGCGGACGATGGGTATAAGGAAGTGTGACGATTTCCGCATCCGTACGCAACAAGAGCCGCGTAATGAAAGCAGGCAGCTCATGGGCACCAAGATTGGTGAAAAACAAAAGTTTCGCCTCGGGATTATAATGATGGAACGTCGTGAGGAAAGGCACCAAAAGCTGCATGTAAACAGAGTGTACCAAAGCTGAATCGCCCCACCCCCCTCCTTGAGGATAAAAGCTGGCTTCTTCGGGTGATTCGCGGTAAAACCACGTAGCGATATAATCTCTGCCTTCTATCATAATCTGTCATTCTTCGGATTTCGGTGCTAAGATAAGATTTTATTTGCATAAAACAGACAAAAAGAGCAAGAATGTTTAAACAAAATGTCTTCCAGCTGCTTTTTTCGACCAACAAACTGGCAAATAAGAGAAAAATCAGGCGAAATGCTTTGCCGGATACAGAAATATGCCTAATTTTAGCGCACCAAAAGACCCAATAGACGAACAAACAGGAAAACATAACATATCATGGAAAAGATTCAAGAACTGACCGATAAGCTTTATCGCGAAGGCGTGGAAAAAGGTGAAGCCGAAGCAGCCCGTCTTGTGGAAGCCGCAAGGGAGGAAGCCACTAAAATCTTGGCCGGTGCACAAGAAGAAGCCGACAAAATCTTGGCCGATGCGGACAAAAAGTCGAAAGAATTGGAAACCAACACCAAAGCCGAATTAAAGTTGGCGGCAGGACAAGCCTTGGAAGCCCTGAAATCGGAAGTGGCCGACATGATTTCCTCACGTATGGCAAACAATGCGGCCACAGAATTGACGGCTGAAAAGGATTTCATGGGACGATTTGTAGTGTCCATGGCCAAAAATTGGGCGGCCGAAGGTGGCATGACAGTGTCCACCCCCGACGCGGAAGCACTCACCGCTTACATCCGTGATAAGGCAAAAAAGCTGTTAACCGAGGGACTGAAGATAGAAAAAGTGGCGGGACGCCCGGCCGCCTTCTCCATCTCCCCTGCAGACGGCAGCTATAGGGTGGACTTCGGCCCGGAAGAGTTTGCCGCCTATTTCAAAGAATTCCTCCGGCCCCAGCTGGTGGAAATGCTTTTCGAGCCACGCTCATAGCACACATCACGCGACATGAAAAAGAATTATTATGCATTGGTGGCCGGCATGCCGGACGTGGCCGCAGACGATGCCAAACCGGCATTAAGTGTGGCTGTGTTCAAAGAAGAATACCTTCCCCGGCTTTCCGCCAAAGACCGAAAGTTGGCGGAGCTTGTCCTCCTGAAATACGACAACCACAACCTGTTAGCCTATTTGCGACAAGGAGAAGAGGCCGACTTTGACACACGGGCCGTATATCCGCGTGAAGCTTGGATTGAAGCCATGGCACAAGTAAAAGCCGATGACGAGCAAGGACGCACACTCCCTCCCTTTTTTTATAAGTTCATCACCGCCTGGCCTACCTTGGAAGAGACAGCCGAAGGCCGGTTGCCGGAAGACGTACTCGCCGAAGCTTATTACAATTACGTGGAAAAGACCGGTAACGCTTTCATGCGCGATTGGTTCGCCTTCGACCGAGATGTGCGCAATGTGCTGACTGCACTCACGGCCCGACGTTACGGTTTCCAACCCGCAACACGGCTGATAGGCAGAAACGAAGTGGCACAAGCTTTAGCCACATCGGGAAGCCGCGACTTCGGCCTGGGGACGGAATTGGACTGGCTGGACACGCTGACACGTATTTACGACACGCCCGACCCCGTGGAACGGGAACGGAAGCTTGACCTATTGAAATGGGACTGGCTGGAGGAGCACACGTTTTTCCATTATTTCTCTGTGGAACGCCTGTTGGCCTTGTTGCTCAAACTTGACATCGTGGAACGGTGGGCGGCCATCGACCCCAAACGGGGAGGACACGTGTTCCGCGAATTAGTGGAACGACTGAGAAATGAGGCGGAAATCCCACAGGAATTCAAAAAATAAGCTTTTCCTGTGTGGCCACACGCCTTCCCCCCGGGAAAAACGGGAAACGGGTATGCTAAAAACATTAAAGACAAAAAAGCAAAGAAATAAAAAAAGATATGGCAACAAAAGGCAGAGTGGTTGGGGTCATCTCCAACATCGTGACCATCGAAGCCGACGGACCGGTGGCACAAAATGAAATCTGTTACATCACCACCGGGGGCGACCGCCTGATGGCCGAGGTCATCAAGGTGGCGGGACGAGAAGCCTACGTGCAGGTATTTGAAAGCACACGCGGCATGAAAGTGGGCGCGGAAGCCGAGTTCACAGGAAGGCCGCTCGAAGTAACGCTGGGGCCAGGCATGCTGTCGAAGAATTATGACGGGTTGCAAAACGACCTGGACAAGATGGAAGGCGTGTTCCTGCGCCGCGGGCAATACACCGACCCGTTGGACCGCGACCGGAAGTGGCACTTCGTGCCGCTCGCGAAAGCCGGCGACAGCGTGGAAGGCTCGGCCTGGCTGGGCGAAGTGGAGGAAAACCACCAGAAACTGAAAATCATGGCACCCATCGCCCTGCGTGGCACGGCCACGGTAAAGACCATCGCCGCAGAGGGCGACTACACATGCGATGAGACGATAGCCGTGCTCACGGCAGAGGACGGGGAGGACATCCGGGTGACGATGGTGCAGAAGTGGCCCGTGAAGACCGCCATGACGAACTACCGCGAGAAGCCGCGCCCATTCAAACTATTGGAAACGGGTGTGCGCACGATTGACACCATGAACCCCATCGTGGAGGGCGGCACGGGCTTTATCCCCGGTCCCTTCGGCACGGGAAAGACCGTGCTGCAGCATGCCATCTCCAAGCAGGCTGAAGCCGACATCGTGATCATCGCGGCCTGCGGCGAACGTGCCAACGAGGTGGTGGAAGTGTTCACGGAGTTTCCCGAGCTGGTCGATCCGCACACGGGACGCAAGCTGATGGAACGCACCATCATCGTGGCCAACACCTCGAACATGCCCGTGGCGGCCCGCGAGGCATCGGTCTATACGGCCATGACGCTGGCCGAATACTACCGCTCCATGGGGTTGCGCGTGTTGCTCATGGCCGACTCCACATCGCGCTGGGCACAAGCCTTGCGCGAGATGTCCAACCGCATGGAGGAACTTCCCGGCCCGGACGCGTTCCCGATGGACCTCTCGGCCATCATTTCCAATTTCTACGGCCGCGCGGGCTACGTCTATCTGAACAACGGCGCGACAGGCTCCATCACGTTCATCGGCACCGTGTCGCCGGCAGGCGGTAACCTGAAAGAGCCGGTGACGGAAAACACCAAGAAAGTGGCCCGCTGCTTCTACGCCCTCGAACAAGAACGCGCCGACCGCAAACGTTATCCGGCCGTGAACCCCATTGACTCGTATTCGAAATACTTGGAATACCCCGAGTTCGAAGCTTACATCACCAAGCACATCGGCCCGGACTGGACGGCAAAAGTAAACGAGCTGAAGACGCGCCTGCTGCGCGGAAAGGAAATCGCCGAACAAATCAATATCCTGGGCGACGACGGCGTACCGGTGGACTACCACGTGACGTTTTGGAAGTCGGAAGTCATCGACTATGTGGTGCTCCAGCAGGACGCCTTCGACGAAGTGGATGCCGTGACGCCCTTGGAACGCCAGGAGGACATCCTGGACTTGGTGACGGAAATCTGCCGCGCGGACTACAGTTTCGACACGTTCCTGGAAGTAACGGACTGGTTCAAAAGGCTCATCAACCTGTGCAAGCAAATGAACTACTCGGCCTACAAGGGCGCGGAGTTCGAGGACTACAAACGGCAAATACGCGCGATGGTCGCGGAAAAGCAATCATAAGAGGAGGAGAAACTGACTATGGCAACAAAGGCATTCCAAAGAGTATATACGAAAATCAGCCAAATCACCAAAGCCACCTGCACGTTGAAAGCCACCGGGGTGGGCGCCGACGAGCTGGCTGTGGTTGACGGCCGCCTGGCCCAGGTGGTCAAAATCGCAAGGGATGAAGTCACCCTGCAAGTGTTCGAAGGCACGGGCGGCATCCCCACCGATGCCGAAGTGGTGTTCACGGGCAAAGCCCCCACGCTGAAAGTGGGCGACCAGCTGGCCGGACGCTTCTTCGACGCTTATGGACACCCCATCGACGGCGGCCCTGACCCCGAAGGCAAGGAAGTGGAGATTGGCGGCCCTTCGGTGAATCCCGTGCGCCGCAAACAGCCGTCCGAACTTATCGCCACGGGCATCGCGGGCATCGACCTGAACAACACGCTCGTCTCCGGGCAGAAAATCCCCTTCTTCGCCGACCCCGACCAGCCCTTCAACCAAGTGATGGCCATGGTGGCCCTGCGCGCCCGGGCCGACAAGATCGTGCTGGGCGGCATGGGCATGACGAACGACGACTACCTCTATTTCAAGAACGTGTTCTCCAACGCCGGTGCGCTTGACCGCATCGTGAGTTTCGTGAACACCACCGAAGACCCGGCCGTGGAACGCCTCCTGGTGCCCGACATGGCACTCACGGCTGCCGAATATTTCGCTGTGGAGAAAAACGAGAAGGTGCTCGTGCTCCTCACCGACATGACATCCTACGCCGACTCGCTGGCCATCGTGTCCAACCGCATGGACCAGATTCCCTCGAAGGACTCCATGCCCGGCTCACTTTATTCAGACTTAGCCAAGATTTACGAAAAGGCAGCGCAGTTCCCCTCGGGCGGCTCCATCACCATCATCGCGGTGACCACGCTGAGCGGCGGCGACATCACGCATGCCGTGCCCGACAACACGGGATACATCACCGAAGGACAGCTCTTCCTGCGCCGCGACAGCGACATCGGCAAGGTCGTCGTTGACCCTTTCCGCTCTCTCTCGCGCCTGAAACAGCTCGTGGCCGGCAAGAAGACCCGCCGCGACCATCCGCAGCTGATGAACGCCGCCGTGCGCCTTTATGCCGACGCGGCCAATGCCAAGACCAAGCTGGAAAACGGCTTCGACCTGACGGACTACGACAACCGCGCATTGGCCTTCGCCAAGGACTATGCCGACAAGCTGCTGGCCATTGATGTCAACCTAGACACGACTGAAATGCTCGATGTGACATGGGCGTTGCTGGCTAAATACTTCAAGCCCGAGGAAGTGAACATCAAGAAAGAGCTGGTGGACGAATATTGGACAAAATAAACCAACGCGGCCATGGCAATCAAGTTTCAGTACAATAAGACCTCAATGCAGCAGCTTGAGAAACAGCTCAAGATGCGGGTGCGCACACTCCCCATCATCAAGAACAAGGAGAGCGCCCTGCGCATGGAGGTGAAGAAATGCAAGGCCGAGGCAGCCGGGCTGGAACGCAAGCTGGAAGAGCAACTGCAGGACTACGAAGGCATGAACGCCCTGTGGTGCGAGTTCGACCCCACATTGGTATCCGTCAAGGACGTGCACATGAGTGTCCGTAAGATTGCCGGTGTACGTGTGCCGGTGCTTGACGGCGTGGAACTGGCCGTTCGGCCTTTCAGCCTGTTCAACAGCCCCAAATGGTTCTATGACGGCATCGCCTTGCTGCGCACCTTGGCGCACACGGCCATCGAACAAGAATTCGTGCAGGCCAAACTCGGCCTGCTGGAATATTCGCGCAAGAAAACCACGCAGAAGGTGAACCTGTTCGAAAAAGTACAGATTCCCGGCTACGAGGATGCGCTACGCAAGATCAAACGTTTCATGGAAGACGAGGAGAACCTCTCCAAGTCATCCCAAAAGATATTGAAGACCATTCAGGAAAAAAGGAAGGAGGCCGAAGCATGATTACCCGGATGAAAAAGCTGACCCTTCTTATATATCATAAGGAGTACGAAGCATTCCTGACCCAAATGCAACAATTGGGCGTGCTCCACGTCCAGGCGGCACAAGACGGATCGCCCTCTTCCCCCGGACTGGAAGAGAAACTCGCCCTGACGAAGCACGTGCACGAACTGGCCGTGAGGGCGGAAAACCTTTCCGCCACAAGCGGCGAAATGCCCGGACAACTCCCCGACGCAGAGGAAACCGTCGCCCGCCTTGACCATGCAGACGAAAAACGCCACGCGCTGGAACAAGAACTGCAACGGATGCGGAAGGACGAAGCGGCCTTGCGCCCGTGGGGCGATTTCGACCCCGCGCAGGTGAAAGGGTTACAGGACATCGGCTACGCGATGAACTTTTTCGCCTGCCCCGTGCGCCTGTATGACACGGCGTGGGAAGAAGACTACTGCGCCACCATCATCCACCAAGAGGAAGGAAAAACCTATTTCGTGACCATCACTCCCGCCGGGACGGAGGTTTCCGTCAACGCGGAGTGGATCAAGTTGCCCGCCACGTCGCTCGGCGAGGTGCGGCGGCACATCGCAGACAAGGAAAAGGAAATGGCGGCATTGGACGACAGCCTGCGCCGGACAGCGGCAGCCGATGCCGCAAGCCTGCACGGCTACGAAGCCCGCCTGCGCACTTCCGTCGCCTTCGACCGTGTGGTGCTCGACACCGCGCATGCGGCCGACAACCGGCTGATGGTGCTGCAAGGCTGGATTCCGGAAGACCGCGAGGCGGAAGTCACGCGTTTCCTCGCCTCGCAGGACGTGTATTACGAAATCCGCGCGGCCCGGAAAGACGAAGACGCACCCATCAAGTTGAAGAACAACGCCTTCGTGCGGATGTACGAAGTGCTGACCAAAATGTACGGCATGCCGGACTACGGGGAGTTTGACCCCACACCGATGATTGCCCCGTTCTTCACGCTCTTCTTCGCCTTCTGCCTGGGAGATTCGGGCTACGGGTTGATTCTCATCGCCCTCGGCCTCCTGTTGAAGCGCAAGCTCTCCAAGTCGATGGCGGGCATGATGAACCTGGTCATCACGCTAGGTTGCGCCACGACCATTTTCGGTGCCATCCTGGGTACGTTCTTCGGCATCAGCCTGTTCGACTCCGCCCTGCCCGACAGCGTGAAACGCTTCATGATTGCGGGCAAAGTGGAGGGCACGAACTACGACAAGCAGATGCTGCTGGCCATCATCGTGGGCATCGTGCACATCAGCGTGGCCATGACGGTGAAGGCCATCGTGACCACCGTGCGCTACGGCTTCAAGGAGTCGCTCAGCGCATGGGGATGGATGCTGTTGGTAGTCGGCTTCGTGGCGACGGGCAGCCTGGCTTTCCTCAACGTGATACCTTCCGGCCTCTCGGAATGGCTCTTCATCGGCATCGGCTCCGTGGCGGGCATCGGCATTTACCTGCTGAACAACCTGCACCGCAACGTGCTGGCCAACATCGGCGCGGGCTTGTGGGACACCTACAACATGGCTTCGGGCCTGATGGGTGACGTGCTGTCCTACCTGCGCCTCTATGCGCTAGGCCTGGCAGGCGGCCTGCTGGGCGGCGTGTTCAACCAGCTGGCCTTCATGGTGCAGGACGCGGCCGGCGGCGTGGCCGGCATCTTGTGCTGCGGCCTCATCCTGGTGCTGGGCCATTCGCTCAACATCGCCATGTCGTGCCTGAGTGCCTTCGTCCATCCGTTGCGTCTGACGTTCGTGGAATATTTCAAGAACTCGGGCTACGACGGGCAAGGCAAGGCTTACCGACCTTTCAGCGTGTATGAAAACAACAATAATTAATCCATAAAAACAAAATCATTATGATGAACGAAATTTTAGGTTATCTGGGCTTGGGCTTCATGTTGGGCCTGGCCGGCATCGGCAGCTGTTACGGCACGACCATCGCGGGCAACGCCGCCGAAGGCGCACTCAAGAAAGACCCCACCAAGGCGGCCAGCTACATCATCCTTTCGGCCATCCCGGCCTCGCAAGGCTTGTATGGCTTCGTGGCCTTCATCATGGGCATCCTCAACCGTGACCTCTCCACCGAAGGACCGCTCCTGTTCGGCGTGGGCTTGGGAGTGGGGTTGATTTGCCTCTTCTCCTCCATCCGTCAGGGACAGGTGTGTGCCAACGGCATTGTCGGCCTCGCGCAAGGCCATAACGTGATGGCGCAGACGCTGATTTACGCTGCCTTGCCGGAATTGTACGGTATCCTGGCGTTAGTGGCGGCCATCATGGCCTGATGCCAAACCGGCTGCGGAAAATACAATTAGAAAACCTTCGCTTGGCAAATGCCCGCGAAGGTTTTTTATAACCCACCACGACGTCCCAACGACAATGAGACGTGGCATACATGACGACCAACGTTATGAATGGGAACCGTTCTTTAATTCCTTCCGGATTTCATGCAAAGCCCAAATTGCACCGCATATAGCCAAAAGGGCAAAAAAAGATAAAAATAACATCAAACCCATAGCTATTTATTTTTGAGATTAGACAAACCGATAAAAATCTCCTATCTCTTTCCTCTTTCTTCATACGGGCAAAGATACGGATTTGCTCCGGATTGCACAACAAACCAGCCTCTTTTATTCCATTCGCGCCACGTAGAAATGCGATTATCCATCATTTCCCTATTGCAACAACAAAAACATCCCCGGCCATGCGCCGCCGCGCACACCGGGGATGGGCATTCAAGAACAAGTTCGGGAGTTATCTCGTCCAGCCGGACATCCACATGTTAGCGGCCTCAATCTTGTCGCGGCTGCCCAAGTCCAAAGTCTGGTTTGTACGGTTCCCGTCCGCTTCAAACATGGCATTCGTATAAATGCCTTCTTTTGAATCCAACTCGCCGGAAATGGCCACGTTCTGCAGCACGGAAGGTCCTTCGGCCAAAGCCGTTTCTGTCTGTTCAGTCTCTACCGTCAACGCTTTGGGCTTACCCGTGATTTGGGCATTGCGCATCGTCACGTATGTACCTGCACGCAAACGCACACCGCGGGAATTCTCGGAGCTGTTGTTGCCCACCAAGGTCAAATTCTCAAGTGTGGGGTGGGAAACCGGAGATGCGTCGAAATTGTCACCGTTGTTGTCGGCCTCAATCAAGCAGTCGCAGCTGCTGTCCGTCTGGTAGGCCACGAGATAACGGCCTGTGCCGCTCCACCCTTCCGTCCAGTCGAAAGAGTCATCGGTGCAGTCCACGACTACGCAGTGGTCAATGTTCACTGTGCCACCAAAGAATTCCAAACCGTCATCGGAACCGTTGCAAGCCTGCACGTAGGAAACCTGAGTGCCGTTACCCACGCCATAGAAGGAGATGCCATTGGATTCGTGTTCCTCATCAAAAGCGAAGCCGGTATATTCCAAGCGCACATACTTCAGGATGCCGGAATTGTCGCCAGCGTCGCTGCCACCGTATGCGGCATTACCGATTTCAGAAAGCCCTGTGCCACTCTGCGTGTTGATGGGCGCACGTCCACAGATGTGCAAGCCGCCCCAGGCACCCATAGACTTGTTTTCAGCTGTCATCACGATGGGAGACTGTGCCGTGCCTTGCGCGTCAATCTTCGCACCTTGCTCAATCAAAATGTAGTCCACCTGACCATCATTGTTGGCCGTGATGGTCACGCCTGCCGGGATGGTCAACTTAGCCGGAGCCTTCACCTGCAACGCGCCGCTCAGCGTGTAGGACTTGCCGGCTTCCAACGTCAGGTCGGAAGTCACGTCGCCGCCCAAAGTACTCGTAGCCGCATCCAGCCCGTTCACTACACCAGCCGCGGGTGCACCGGATTCGTCGTCGTCATCGTCACAAGCCGTGAAGGCCGTCATGGATGCACACAATACCATCGCCCAAGTGGCGTTTCTCAAAAGATTTGCTTTCATCTTCTTTCTCGTTTTAAAGGTTTTGAATTAAATGATTTGTTTTTTTATGTGTTTACAAGGTATAGGTCACGCCGAGACTCACGCCCACGCCTTCATTGAAGCGTTCCACCTCCACTTCCGCATTCCGTTGCGGGATTTCCTGCTTGAACACCACGTCGGCATTCAGGATGTTCTTCACCGACACCTTTGCACTCCAATGCCCGTTGAACTTCATGCTGGCGTTAAAGTCCAGCGTGTGCAAGTCTTGTTGTTCCACGTCGCCGATGCCTTGGATGCCCACGGCGTGGATACGGCGGCCTTGCAAGTTATAGAGCAAAGCCATGGTCAATTGGCTTTCCTCACCGAATTTGGGAGAATAAGTCAGGTCGGCATTCACCAAGTAAGGCGACGCACCCTGCAACGGACGCTCGGAATTGGTATAGACACCGCCTTCGGGCAACTTCACGTCGGTGTACATGTAGGACGCATTCACCCCGAGACGCAAATCCTTCACCAGTTCCTTGCGCATTTCCACTTCCACACCGGCCGCCAAACCCTTCGATGCGTTCTGAAAGGAGTGCATCATGGCACCTCCGGCCGTGGTTTGCGTCCGCTCGATGGGATTATCCAAGTATTTATAGTATGCCGTGACGGCCACCATGTCTGAGGACGTGGGATGGAACCACTCGTAACGCAAATCCACGTTGTAATTATAACCATTCTCCAAAGCTGCGTTACCTCGCACCTGGGCCGACCCGTAGGATTCCTGGTAGAGGAAGGGAGCCATCTCCACAAACGAAGGGCGCGTCACCGTGCGCGACCCCGAAAGCCGCAAGCTGTGTTGTTTGTTGATGCTGTATTTCAGGTTCAGCGCGGGGAAGAATTCGTCCGTATCCAAGTCACGGCGGAACGGGCGCGCCCCGTCGTCGAAATAGTTCACCCACTGGCGGCTACTTTCCATGCGCACCCCGATGTTGATGAGCAAAGGATCCACCGGATAGTAGTCCGCCTCCACAAATGCGGCCAGGATGCGGTTGCCTGCCGTATATCCGTCGCGCTTCTGCTGGTTGCGTTCAATGGCCAACACGCCATTCTCCACGTTCGCAAAATTCAGGTATTCGTCCGCGCGGTAGAAATCCGTCACGGTGGCCGTGGGCATCCCAGTCAGATTATAGTAGAAACGGGTGCTGGTGAAATCGCGCGACTTGTCCCTCATGGCGAAACCGAAACGCAGTTTATCCTGGTCATTGAAATTATATTGCGCCCGCGCGTCGGCCGCCCATTCATCCTCGTCCAACGAACCGAAGTAACGCGAACTGCCCTGGCGGTTCAGGCGGAACAAATCCCAGCTTCCATCCGACATTTGCTGGAACATCACTTGGCGACGATCCGGCTCGCTGCTCGAAGTGATGCTGTACGACCCGCTCCAGTCCACATCCCACTTCCCGAACACGTGGTGTCCGGCCAATTGGTAGTTCTGCAGCATATAGACATGGCTCGTCTGGTGGCTGCCCGTCAACACGCGGCCTTCCTCATCCACGCCGTGGCGCAACATGTAGCTGTCCGACGCCGTGCGGGCAAAAAAGGCCGAGACGCCTATGCGGTCCGTGCGGCGGAAGTTATAGCCCAAGTTAAACAATCCCGCCATACTTTGCTTTTTGGTAAACGAATCGTAGTCGAAACGGCTCATCTCGTTGCCCGTGCTCTCAAACGTGCGCACGTAGGCATCGTCCAGGCTCTCCGCTCCCGTGTCCAAACCGAACGTGGCCAACAAATCTATCTTGTCCTTCCCCACGTCAAACGTGCGGCCCAAGCCGAAACTGCCAGAAAGGTCGGGCAGGGCGGACGACTTGCCCACTTTGAACGTCGTGTTGAAGATGTCATGCGTCCGGCTGTAGCCTGCAAAATCGGCATAAGGAATGTCAAGCCCCGTCTGGTCCATCGTAATGTCGGTGAACATCGTGTTCGGACGGTCCATCTGGTAAAAGTCGCCAAACATCGTGCCCACCTTGCCGCCCGTACCAAAAGAAAGGCTGAAAAAATCTTTCGTCCCGCCCTCCTTCGTGCTGATATCCACGTGTGCACCGGAGTAGTCGGCAAAGGCTCCGGCCTCATACACCTTGCTCACCGTGATGTTCTGCACGGCAGACGAAGGGAAAATGTCCAAAGGTATCAATTTGTTGTCCGGATTAGGCGACGCGATGGGCAAGCCGTTGAGCGTCGTGGTGCTGTAACGGTCGCCCAGCCCGCGCACGATGAGTTGCCCCGCTTCGGCAATGGAGATGCCCGTGAGCTTCTTCACTCCTTCCTGCACGTTCGAAAGTCCCTTGATGGACATTTCGCTCGCACCGAGGTTTTCAATAGAAAGTGTGGCGGCCTGACGTTCGGCCAGCAACGCGCGTTCCAGCTCCAGGTTCTTGCGTGCCGTGACGGTCACCTCGTTCAGCTGTTTGTCGTCGGGCGACATTTCCACTTCCACCGACACATCGCCTTTCGCAGGCACGTTCAGCGTGATTTTCTGTGGGAAGAACGACACGTAGGACACCTCTATCGTATAGGTGCCCTTCTTCAGGTTACGCAGGCGGAACTTGCCGTTGATGTCGGCCGTAGTGCCCAGCCGTGTACCGGCAATACGGATGGAGGCACCCATCAGGGGTTCGTTCATCTCCTTGTCTATCACCGTACCGGTAATGTCGCCCGCATGGGCGGCCATCATTCCGGCGGCTAACATCGCCACGCTCAAATTCACTCGTTTCCTTGATAAACTCATCTCTTCAAGTTTCTTTTAATTCTGTGATTCTTTTTCTCTGCTTTTTCCGCTGCAAAAGTACCCGCCCCATGTTTCGTTCAGGTTGCAAGGCCGTAAATTTGTTGTGACGAAACAGAAGATTCACAAAAGCTTAACAAGGAAGAACCACAAATGACACTGTCTTGCAAAAAGTTTTTCTAGAGCAGCCTAAAAACAGAGAATTCCGTGCCGGGAAAAAACTTTTCGGATTTTAATTCGTACTTTTGCATTCGAAGCAAAACAAAAAACATCATGGCACAAGAACATCCGTTGGCACAATTCCGTTTCTGCCCCAAATGCGGCTCGCCCCGCTTCGTGGAGCACAACGGGAAATCGAAACACTGCGAAAATTGCGGTTTTACCTATTATTTCAATCCCAGCGCGGCCACAGTGGCCGTCATCCTGAACGAACGCGGAGAGCTGCTGGCCTGCCGCCGCGGAAAGGAACCCGCCAAAGGGACACTCGATCTCCCAGGTGGTTTTTCGGACTGCTTCGAGACGAGCGAAGAAGGCGTGGCGCGCGAGGTGAAGGAAGAGACGGGGCTGGAGGTGACACACACGGAATTCCTCTTCTCGCTTCCCAACACCTATTTATACTCCGGTTTTCTGGTACACACCATCGACAACTTTTTCCGTTGCACCGTGGCCGACAGCACCCAGGCCCATGCCATGGACGATGCCGCCGAACTGCTGTGGATTCCGCTCAAGGAGCTACGTCCGGAACAGTTCGGGCTGGAATCAGTGAGGAAAGGCGTGGCACGCCTATTGGCCTCATTGGCCCAAC
The DNA here is from genome assembly GCA_944321565.1 of uncultured Paraprevotella sp. Lineage (GTDB taxonomy): Bacteria > Bacteroidota > Bacteroidia > Bacteroidales > Bacteroidaceae > Paraprevotella. The sequence goes on from CALULT010000023.1 coordinate 33,281, forward strand.
CAGGCAGACAAGCCCCATGAGACCAAGGCCAAGCGGGCTAATCGCCCTTTCTTTCCAAAAAAAGTGTTATATATAAGGTATAGTCTCTCTTTTTTTCCTACTTTTGCTGCGAATTTTTAGAAAGGAACAAAGCATGCAGAAAAATCTGGTGATCGTGGAGTCCCCAGCCAAAGCCAAGACCATCGAGAAATTCTTGGGAGGCGACTACAAAGTGTTGTCAAGCTACGGGCACATCCGCGACTTGAAAAAGAAGGCATTCAGCATTGATACGAATAGTTTCGCACCCCAATATGAAATCCCTGCGGAGAAAACGAAACTGGTGAACGAACTGAAAACGGAAGCCGCCAAGGCGGAAACCGTGTGGCTCGCATCCGATGAAGACCGCGAGGGAGAAGCCATCTCCTGGCACTTGTACGAAGTGTTGGGGCTCAAGCCGGAGCACACACGGCGCATCGTGTTCCACGAAATCACCAAACCGGCCATCCTGCAAGCCATACAACATCCCCGCGACATCGACCTGAACCTGGTGAACGCACAACAGGCACGGCGGGTGCTGGACCGCATCGTGGGTTTCAAACTCTCACCCGTGTTGTGGAAAAAAGTGAAGCCCGCGCTCTCGGCCGGACGTGTGCAAAGCGTAGCCGTGAGGCTCATCGTGGAACGCGAACGCGAAATCCAGCAGTTCGAAAGCGAAGAGAGCTACCGCGTGACGGCGGTGTTCACCCAACCTGGCAACCAAGGTGCCGGCGACATCAAGGCAGAACTGAACCAACGCTTCAAAAGCAAAGAAGAGGCCACGGCGTTCCTGGAACATTGCAAAGGAGCGGCGTTCACCATACGCGACATCGCCACACGCCCCCAGAAGCGCACTCCGGCCGCGCCCTTCACCACCTCTACCCTGCAACAGGAAGCCGCACACAAACTAGGGTTCACCGTGGCGCAAACCATGATGGTGGCCCAAAGGCTCTACGAATCAGGACGCATCACCTACATGCGTACCGACTCCGTGAACCTCTCGTCGCTGTGCCTGAATGCCAGCGCGGAAGTGGTGAAAAGCATGATGGGCGAGCGATATGCCAAGACGCGGCAATACCACACAAAATCCAAAGGCGCACAGGAAGCGCACGAAGCCATCCGCCCCACCTACATGGACCAGACGGAAATCGAAGGCACGGCACAGGAACGCCGCCTGTATGAACTGATATGGAAACGCACCATCGCCTCGCAAATGGCCGACGCGGAAATCGAGAAAACGACCGCCATCATCGCCATCAGCGGCTTGGAACCTGCATTCGTCGCCACGGGCGAAGTCGTGAAGTTCGACGGCTTCCTGAAAGTATATAAGGAGAGTTTCGACGACGACCAGGAAAACGAAACGGAAAGCAACCAGCTTCCTCCCATGGCCGTCGGCGAACCGTTGGAACGCAAGGAAATCCAAGCCACGCAACGGTTCTCGCAACACCCTCCGCGCTACAACGAAGCCAGCCTGGTGAAGAAGCTGGAAGAACTGGGCATCGGCCGCCCATCGACCTATGCCCCGACCATCAGCACCATACAACAACGCGAATACGTGACCAAGGGCGACAAGGAAGGCGAAAAGAAAGACATGCTGACCCTCACCCTGAAAGGCGACACCATCAGCCCGCAACATAAAAAGAACGTCATCGGGGCGGAACGGGGTAAACTCATTCCCACGGACGTGGGCACGGTGGTAAACGACTTCTTGCTTCAATACTTCCCCGAAATCATGGACTACAACTTCACGGCGGAAGTGGAAAAGAAATTCGACGACATCGCCGAAGGAAAGACCGAATGGCGGACAATGATGAAGGACTTCTACAACGATTTCGAGCCGGAAGTGGAAAAGACCATGAGCGCAAAGGCTGAACACAAGGTGGGCGAACGCCTCCTGGGGACAGACCCGGCAAGCGGAAGGCCTGTCTCAGTAAAAATCGGGCGCTTCGGCCCCGTGGTGCAAATCGGCACGGCCGAAGACAAAGAAAAGCCCCGCTTCGCCCAAATGAAGAAAGACCAAAGCCTGGAAACCATCACGTTGGAAGAGGCCCTCGACTTGTTCAAGCTCCCCCGCGAAATCGGTTTCTACGAGGACAAGACCGTCACCATCGGCACAGGGCGCTTCGGCCCCTACGTGCTGCATGACGGGAAATACGTTTCCCTGCCGAAAGGCAGCGACCCGATGGCCATCACGTTGGAAGAGGCCGTCGCCCTCATCAACGACAAACGGCAGGCCGAGGTGGAACGCCACCTGCGGAAGTTCGAGGAAGAGCCGGAACTGGAAGTGCTCAAAGGACGATTCGGCCCCTACATCGCCTACAAAGGCAACAACTACAAACTGCCCAAGACCCTGGCCGAACGGGCTGCGGAACTCACGCTGGAGGAATGCATGGCCGTAGTCAAGGAACAGGAAGGCAAGCCCAAGACAACCCGGAAAAGAACCTACAGCACACGGAAATGACACGCATCATCCTCATCGGCTACATGGGAGCCGGAAAAACGACTGTGGGCAAGGCCCTCGCCCGCGAATTGGGACTGCCATTCTATGACTTGGACTGGTACATCGAAGAACGGTTCCGACGCACCATCCCGCAAATCTTCGCCGAAAAAGGTGAAGACGGGTTCCGGCGCATCGAACAGAACGTGCTGCACGAAGTGGCTGAGTTTGAAGACATCATCCTCTCCAGCGGAGGGGGCACACCTTGTTTCTTCGACAACATGGAATACATGAACGGGCAAGCCATGACGGTTTACCTGAAGGCCACGCCCGAGATTCTTTTCCAACACCTGAAAATGGGAAAAACGGAACGACCCTTGCTGAAAGGCAAGACCGACGAGGAGCTGATGGACTTCATCCGCCAATCGCTCGCCGTGCGCGAACCGTTCTACAGCCAGGCACGATACACCCTGGACGTCTCACTCCTGGACGACTACAATAAAATCAAGGACACCGTCCGCTTGCTTCGTGAATTATTAAACATCTAAGATAACGCAATGAGAAAATGGCGCATTGAAGACTCCGAGGAACTCTATAACATCAACGGATGGGGAGTCAATTATTTCGGCATCAACGAAAAAGGAAACGTGTTCGTCAGCCCGCGGAAAGACAGCGTAAGGGTCGATTTGAGGGAACTGATGGACGAATTGGCCGTGCGCGACGTGACGGCTCCCGTGCTGGTGCGGTTCCCCGACATCCTGGACAACCGCATCGAAAAGACAAGCAACTGCTTCGAGAAAGCGGCCAAGGAATATGGCTTCAAAGGAGAAAACTTCATCATCTATCCCATCAAGGTCAACCAGATACGCCCCGTCGTGGAAGAAGTGGTCGGCCACGGCAAGAAGTTCAACCTCGGGCTGGAAGCCGGCTCGAAGCCCGAACTGCACGCCGTCATTGCCGTCAACACGGACTCCTCCTCGCCTATCATCTGCAACGGCTACAAGGACCGCAACTACATCGAACTGGCCTTGCTGGCACAGAAGATGGGCAAACGCATCTTCCTGGTCGTGGAAAAGCTCAACGAGCTGGACATCATCGACGAAGTGGCCAAGAAACTGAACGTGCGCCCCAACATCGGCATACGCATCAAACTGGCTTCCTCGGGAAGCGGCAAATGGGAGGAAAGCGGGGGCGACGCCAGCAAGTTCGGACTGACGTCCAGCGAACTGCTCGAAGCCCTCGACAAGCTCGAAGCCCGAGGGCTGAAGGACTGCCTGAAACTCATCCACTTCCACATCGGCAGCCAAATCACCAAGATACGCCGCATACAGACCGCCCTGCGGGAGGCCTCGCAATTCTATATCCAACTCCACCACATGGGCTACGACGTGGAGTTCGTGGACTGCGGCGGCGGGCTGGGCGTGGACTACGACGGCACCCGCTCAAGCAACAGCGAGAGTTCCGTAAACTACTCCATCCAGGAATATGTGAACGACTGCGTCTATACATTCGTGGAAGCGGCCAACAAAAACAACCTGCCGCACCCCAACCTGATTACCGAAAGCGGACGTTCGCTCTCGGCCCACCACTCCGTGCTCATCATGGAAGTGCTCGAAACGGCTTCGCTCCCCCGCATGGACGAAAACTTTGAGCCTTCGCCCGACGCGCACCAGCTGGTGAAGGACATGTACGAAATATGGGACAACCTCAACCCGCGCACCTTGTTGGAGGACTGGCACGACGCACAACAAATCCGCGAGGAGTCGCTAGACCTCTTCAGCCACGGCATCGTGGACCTGCGCACCCGGGCCGACATCGAAAGCATGTATTGGAGCGTGACACGCGAAGTGAACATGTTGGCCCAAACACAGAAACACATCCCCGAAGAGTTGCTCTCGCTGGACAAACTGCTGGCCGACAAATATTTCTGTAACTTCTCGCTTTTCCAAAGCTTGCCCGACTCGTGGGCCGTTGACCAATTGTTCCCCATCATGCCCATCCAGCGGCTCGGCGAACGGCCGGACACCCATGCCACGCTGCAGGACATCACCTGCGACTCGGACGGGAAGATTGCCAACTTCGTCACCCACGGCTCCATCTCGCACAGCCTGCCGGTGCACACGCTGAAGAAAGGCGAACCTTACTATCTGGCTGCGTTCCTGGTAGGCGCATACCAGGAAATCCTGGGCGACATGCACAACCTGTTCGGCGACACCAATGCCGTGCACGTTTCTGTCACGGACAAAGGTTACACCATTGACCAAGTCATCGACGGCGAAACGGTGGCCGAAGTGCTTGAATACGTGCAATACGACCCGCGCAAGCTGGCCCGCCGCCTGGAAATCTGGGTTTCCAAGTCCATTCAAAGCGGGAAAATCTCACTTGAAGAAGGCAAGGAATTCCTGAGCAACTACCGCTCGGGACTTTACGGCTACACCTACTTAGAATAATAAGGTATGAAAGAGAAACTCACAATCATCAAAGTCGGCGGCAAAATCGTGGAAGAAGAGGATTCGCTACGCAGGCTGCTCCGCGACTTCGCCGCCATCGAAGGACACAAAGTCCTGGTACACGGCGGAGGCCGCTCGGCCACCCAGTTTGCCACCCGGCTGGGCATCGAAAGCCAGATGGTGAACGGACGGCGCATCACGGACGCGGCCATGCTGGAAGTGGTCACCATGGTCTATGGCGGACTGGTGAACAAACACATCGTGGCTTGCCTGCAGGCCGCAGGCGTAAACGCCTTGGGACTGACAGGGGCGGACATGAACGTCATCCGCTCGCACAAACGTCCGGTGAAGGATGTGGACTATGGGTTCGTAGGCGATGTGGACGCCGTGGATGCCGGAGCACTCTCCACACTGGTCCGCGCAGGAGTAGTCCCGGTCATGGTTCCGCTGACCCACGACGGCAAGGGACAGCTCCTGAACACCAACGCCGACACCATCGCGGGCGAAACGGCCAAAGCCTTGGCTGCGGAATTCGACGTGACGCTCATCTATTGCTTCGAGAAAAAGGGCGTGTTGCGCGATGCTGAAGACGACAACAGCGCCATCCCCCACCTCGACGAAACGGCCTTCCGGCAATATGTGGCCGACGGCACCATACAGGGCGGCATGATTCCCAAACTGGAGAACGCCTTCAACGCCCTCCATGCCGGTGTGTCGCGGGTCATCATCACCCAAGCCACGGCCATCGACGGCCAATCGGGCACCATTATAGAAAGATAAAGAAACACTGCAAATAAAAAAATGCAAAAAACAGACGGGTGGGTGTAACTTTTCGGGCACCCGCCCGTCACTATTACAGAGAGATGAAGAAAATCAGTTTTCGGGACGATATTTTGCCCTTAAAAGACAAACTCTACCGCCTGGCGCTCGGAATCACTTTCGACACCGCCGAAGCGGAAGACATCGTCCAAGACACGCTGATTAAGGTTTGGGGGAAACGCGGGGAATGGCCGAACATCGACTCGATAGAGGCCTACTGCACCACCATCTGCCGGAATCTCTCCATCGACCGGAGCAAAAAAAAGGAAGCCGGCCATGTGCTACTCGATGAAAGCCTGCACGGACGCCCTGATGCTTCCACTCCCTACGAACGTCTGGCCGCCCGCGAAGGTTTGGGACTGTTGCAGGAACTGCTGCAGGAACTGCCACGGACACAACAGGACATCGTGCATCTGAGGGAAATCGAGGGAAAAAGCTACCAGGAAATAGCCGCCACCCTCGGCCTGAGCGAAGAACAGGTGAAAGTCTATCTCTTCCGCGCAAGGCAACGAATCAAGAAAAGATATACGGAAATACAGGAATATGGACTATAAGTACATCGAACAACTCGTGGAACGCTACTGGCAATGCCAGACCAGCGTGGAGGAAGAAGCCATCCTGAAGGCGTTCTTCAGCCAGCCGCACGTCCCGGAACACCTGCAGGCCTATAAGGCTTGGTTCAATGGGGAGAAGCTGCTGCAGGAAAGCAAGTTGGGCGGTGACTTTGACGCCCGTCTCCTGGCCCGCATCGAAAATGAGGACGTGGTGGTGAAAGCCCGCCGCATGACATGGCCGAAACGCCTCATGCCGCTCTACAAGGCCGCAGCCGCCCTCGCCATCATCTTCACGCTGGGCAATGCTGCCCAAACGTCTTTCCGCCATCCGGCGGGAGCGGGAAGCGACTACAACTACGAGAGCTACAAAGACTCTTACGACGACCCGGCCATGGCCTACGACCAAGTGTCAGATGCCCTGCAAATGGTGTCGCAAAGTCTGAGTGAAGCCGCGCGGCAAGATTCGCTGCTGCAATCTTCCGCCGCCAGTGACGAACTCAAGAAGCAATAAATGAAACGCGTTCTTTGCTTATTGTGGATAGCATGTTCTTTCCATGCGGCGTGGGGGCAAGACTTCGCGGCCAAATTCATGGAACAGTGCACGGCTGAAGAGGAGAAGGACATACAGTGCCAGACCATCAGTCCTAAAATGATGGAAAAACTCGTTGAAGTCATCGTCTCGGAGAAGGATGAAAAAGACGAGGAAATCCCGGCCTACTTGTTCTCTAAGCTGAAAAGCGCGCGCATCGTCACCTCCACCGGACACGGGAAACGGTATTTCCGGAAGGCCGAGGAACTCATGGAAAAGAACAAAAACAGATTCACGCCATGGCGCGAGGACACGCTGGCCAAGAGTGACCCGATTTTCGTGCGCAAGCATGGCGATGTGATTTGCGAATTGGTGATGCTGAACTTGGCTGCGGACAAGAAAGGGTTCACCATCATCAACTTCACGGGCGACATGGACGAACAGTTCATGCAAACGCTCTCAAGCGGGAAACTTCCCGACGACTGAATGGACATTTTTATGCTTTTTCTATATAAACAAGTTAGTGCTTAATAAAACGCTATGAAACTGTGAAGTTTCAATTCTCTCAAATTTTTTCATAACATACTAACGACGAAGAGGGCTGCCTGTGGAAGGTGGCCCTTTTTTAGTATAATTATCCGTTTATGGTCAAATGCACAGCCCCGTCCGGAAGCAAGGCGGGACAGTTCATGGCGCAGTCGAAATTCAGTGGGGAAGAACATTTTCATGCTTCCCCGCTGATATGCTACGACAGATTTGAAATCAATCGCAGCAAAGAGTTTGTCCGTCCGGAGGCAAAACTCCTCCGCCTTGTAGGGGAGGTGGCCCGAAGGGCCGGAGGGGTTTCCCATGCACAAGAGTGACTTCTCCCCCTTTTCCGACCCGTTTATGTTGTCCATGGATGCGTCCGGGGTTGTTCCCGTGGGCGTGAGACCCCCTCCGCCCCTTCGGGGCTCGTCCCCCTGCAAGGCGGGACAGTTTTGGCATCCGCATGGTGAAAAAAGGGTCGTTACGTCCCGCGCAGAATTTATTAAATCCCCACTAAATTCTTACTGCCCCCAGTTCATTCCTTCCGGTTTTGACTGCGGACATCCCCCAGCCGCTACGCGGCTTGCCCCTTCTAAAAAAGGCCGCCTCCTCACGGAGACAGCCTTTCACCAACCGAGTTTCGCCTTTGTCGCTTCTGGCAAATGAATGGAGATTCTTGCGGGGCGAAACTACTTTTATGAGCTTTTACCTATTTTCTCACTTTGCGATTTTCTCTCCATCCACGATATAGAGTCCGGCGGGAAGACCCTTCAGGGCATCCGCGCGGCGCACTTGCTTCTTCAGCAGGACACCACCCGTGGAATAGACATCCACCGGCTCGTCCGCTGCGGCCTCGATGCCATTGATGGACGTAGGCAGCTGTTCTTCATCCTCGGCACCCACGTCGAACAGGATGCGTTCATACTCCGTCGTGCCGCCTTCCAGCGTGAGGTAAGCACGGAAGGACAGGCCGTCCGTCGAAGCCGGGCGCACGAAGTAGTCCTCCTCGCAGGCATACATGTCGGCCGTGAGCGTCTGCGGGCTGTGCAGTCCCTGGAAGGTCAGCGTCACGTCGCCTTCCGTGAAGGTGACGGCTTGCGGCGCGGTGGACAGCAAGTAAGTGGTGCCAAACCACAGGTCGTTGCCAGTCTTCATCTTCACCAAGTAAGGCATGCCCGCCTTGATGTCGCCGGCCGGTGCCGTGGTCAGGCGGCAGGTCGTGCCGTCAAGCTCCATGCCCGTGATTTCGCGCACTTCAGTGAAGTAAGGCGCCTGCATGCCGGAATACAAGTTGAACGGCAAGCAAATGGTGTTCCAATGCTCCGTGTCGAACTCGTTCTCCATCGTCACGTCGCGGTAGATGTCGCCTCCGGCAGCCGGGTTGGAACTTTCGCCATTCAGCGTCACGTCGGGAATGCCGTAGTAATGCAGGCGCACCTCGCCCAGTCCGAGCCAGTTCAACGTGCTACCTTCTTCGGTGCGCAACCCGAATTCCATGTTGCCGTCCGTGCACAAGAACTCGCCGAAGGACAGGTAATCCAGCTGCGTACCCGTGACATCCATTTCCATGTCGTCCAGGTAGAGCGTGGTCATGCCGGCCGTGCGCGTGGCATCGCCGATGTTCGCCCGGCGGGCAAAGGCTGCGGCTTCGAAGGTATAGACACCGGCGGGCAGGCCGCTGGCGGTCTGGTAGATGGCCCGCGTCCCGGCTGCTTCCTGCAACCGTGCGTCGGTCGTGTAGTAGCGTTCGATGAACGTCCCGGCATATTGCCCGTTCACTTCCCCGTTGGTCAAGGTACCGAGGTTCTCACCGCCAATGACCGGCAGTTCCGTCTGCCAACCCGCAGTGCCTTGCGCGAAGTCGCCGTTGACGGCGAAGGAGAGGTCGAAATAAGTGCCGTTCAACGGGCTGGCGCCGCTCAGCATATACGCCTGGCAACAAGCTTCCAGCTTGGCCGGGATGTCCTCCAGTTCGGCGCGTGTCGTGGCTGCTTCGGCCAGGTCGTAATAACTCTCTATGCCTTGCTCGAAGATTTCGCGGTCGCCGTCCTCAGAATTGTCGGCCAGCTTGTCGGTCTCGTCCTTGGCGGCCTTGTAAGCTGCGGCAGGCACAATGCCCTCATATGCCGTCCGGAGCGCGCCCTCCAACCCAGCGATTTTTCCACCCAACGTCGTGGCATCGTCTGTCTCGGCAGCAGCGTTGTCGGACAACGTCTGTGCGATGGCCGCGCGGTATCCGCCCGGAAGGCCGAAGTTTCCGGCCACCGTGGCCAGCTCGTCGGCCACATCTTGCAGGTAAGCCTCGTAGGCACCCGTGCTTGCGCCCCAATATAACAAGGTGACGTCGGCGATGCCGCACCAGTTGGCCTGGTTGTCCAGCGTGGTGCGCAGGCCGATGGTCACGGTGTTGTTGTCGGCGGCATCCACCAACCCGTAAGTGGTCACATAGTTCAAACGGTCACTGTTCACGACTTTCGCCCCGTCGTTGCAGAACAGTTGCACGGAGTAATGGGGCGTTTCGCCGCTTTGGTTCGTGCGGAAAGCTGCGGCCTGGAGGGTATATACGCCCACAGGCATGCCGCCCACGGCTTGGAAGATTGGCGTTTCCCCGCCGCGGTAGGTCAGCGTCTGGTCCCATTTCTCAAGGAAGCTGCCGGCATACTGCCCGTCCTTTTCCGCGTTGGTCATCGGCTGGAAGTTGCCGCCGGCCTTGCCTTGGCTCCAACCGTCCTTGGAGTTGCCTTCCGGATGCTGCACCATGAAGGTCAGGTCGATATACTTCCCTTCGAGCACATCGGGGCCGGCTGCGATGAAGGCGCGGCGGGCGGCATCCAGTGCGGCCACCTCAGCGTCGTAGGCCGCATCGTCCGATGCATCGGCCAATCGGTCGGCCGACGCCTGTATGGCGGCTTCGAAGTCTTGACGTGCCGTGTTGTCGGCCGTGACGTCCAGCAGGGCCTGGCAGGCCGCGAGCATGTCGGCGTAGGCCGGGTACTGGCTGCCGGACGTTTCCATCTGTGCCATGGCGTCGCGCAGTCCGGTGATGGCCGCCTTATACTCTTCCATCGTGTTATTTTCAGTGGTCAATCCGCCGGCCACGTCCAATGCCTCCTGCAGCGCGGCTTTCACCTGCGCCGGAGCCACGTTTGCCAGCATGCCCTGTCCTTCCCCGGCCAGGCGCGCCAATTTTTCGGCGTAGCATTCCAGATTTTCTCCCAGGTATTCCAGGCGGAAGTCGTCGAACACAATCCAGTTGTCCAAGTCCGTCGTGCGCACACCAAGCCGCAGTTCTTCATCCACCACGGTGGCCTCCACCGACATACGGTTGTCGCGGTTCGACTGGAAGCCGGCACCCACATCGTTCAGGTGGTCAACACCCTCAAACAAATAGCAACTGGAAGTGCCTGCGGCCTCGTTGGCATAGAGGAACACGTTGTTCACCTTGACAGCTCCCACCTGTGCGCTGACGCGGTATTGTCCGGCGGGAAGGCCCGTCACTGCTTGGTGCAGGTCGAAGGTGCTGTGCCAGAATTCCGTGACACCGGCCCCGAACTTGGGATAATTGGGCTCGCCCGTGTAATTGTCGAGCGTCCATCCGGTGATGTTGCCCGCGTCGAAGGTGGGGTTGGCCAACAGGTAGGTGAGGTCGATGCTCTTCCCTTCGAGCACGATGGCGCCGTCTGTCATGAAGGTGCGCCGTGCCGCGTCGAGGGTAGCAGCTTCCGCCGTATAGACAGTGCCGTCCGTGGCGGCGGCCACCCGTTCATCGGATGCCAGCACGGCGGCTTCGAATGCCTGGCGGGCCTGGTTGTCGGCCGTGGCCTCCAGCATGGACTGGCAGACGGCGCGCATGTCGCCGTAGGCCGGGTAGAGGTTGTTGGCGGCTTCAGTCAAGTCCAAGGCTTCGCGCAAGGCGGAAATGCCGGTCTTATAGGCATCCATCCCGCTTGCGGGAGCCAACGCTGCGGCTGCGGCCAACGCTTCATCCAGCTGTGCCTTTACGAGCACCGGCGCGTGGAAGTCCTGCATGCCGCCGGCCTTTTCCAACAGGCGCGCCACTTCGGCGGCATAGCTTTCAAGGGTCTCGCCCTGGTACTCCAGCCGGAAGTCGTCGAACACCACCCAGGTGTCCAAGGTAGAGGTGCGCAGGCCGAGCTTCAGGTCGCCGTCGAGCACGACCACGTCGATGTACGCCCGGTCATTTTCGCGGTTGAACTGGAAATTGTTGTGGCCCACTCCAATCAGGAAATCCGTGCCTTCCACTAGGATGCCACCCTCGTTGACGGAGAGGTCGTCGGCATAGAAGTCCACGTAGAGCCGCGCGGTGGAGGCCACCTGCACGCTGGCGCGGTATTTACCGTCGGGCAGTCCCGTCACCGTCTGGTTCAGGTCGAAGCTGCAGTGCCAGAACTCCACGCAGCCGGCCCCGAACTTGGGATAATTAGGTTCGCCGGCATAGCCCTCAATCGTCCAACCGTCGGTGTTGCCTGCGTCAAAGGTCGGGTTGTTTATCTTGTCCGTCATGTCGATGCTTTGCCCTTCGAGCAGGACGGGGCTTGAAGCCATAAATGTCTCGCGGGCTTCGGCCAGATAGTCGGTCTCCGTCTGATAGACATTGACATCGGTAGCCTCGGCCACACGCTTGGCGGAAGCCTCTATCGCGGCTTCAAAAGCCTGGCGGGCAGCGTTGTCGGCCGTGATTTCCAACAGGTGCTGGCATTCGGCGAGCACGTCCATGTAGGCCGGATACAATGCGCTGACGGACTCCATCTCAGACACTGCCGTGCGCAGGGCTACGAGCACGGCCTTGTAGTCGTCCGCCGTGCTTCCGGAAGCCAAGGCGTCGGCAGCGGCCAACGCTTCCTCCAGTTGGGCCTTCTGCTGTGCCGGAGCCTCGTTGCCTTGCATGCCACGTCCCTTTTCGGCCAGCCGCGCCACCTCTTCGGCATAGACAGCCACGTCTTCGCCCAGGTATTCCAGGCGGAAGTCGTCGAAGACAATCCAGTTGTTCAAAACATCGGTGCGTATGCCAATCTTCAATTCTCCTTCAAGCACCGTCAACTCCACGGCAACCCGGTCGCTCTCGCGGTCGGCAGAGAAGCGGTTGGCCGTGGCTATCAGGTCGCCGGCCACCGGGTTGGTAGTGGGGTTGGCCGTACTTTCAGCGGCATAGAGCCACACGTTGCCCGTGGTTTCTGCCGCCAATTGTGCGCTGACGCGATATTGTCCGTCGGGCAAGTTGCCCACGGTTTGGTTCAGGTCGAAGGTGCAATGCCAGTATTCAATGGCACCGGCTCCGAATTTTGGATAACCGCCTTCTCCGGAATATCCCTCTTCCGTCCATCCTTGGTTGTGAGCCGCACCAAACGTGGGATTCTCCAACAAGTAGGTCATGTCGTAGGGTTGTTCCGCAGTGGAATGTGCCACGCGGAAGTCATGCAGCGCGGCTTCGAGGGTTTCGCCCGCCGTCGCGCATTCGGCAACCGTGGCATCTGCTTTTCCCAAGAGGGTTTCAGTCTCAGCCAACAGGCT
>CALULT010000024.1 GCA_944321565.1 uncultured Paraprevotella sp.
TCCGCGATACGCGGAAATACTCAAAGCCTTTTTTATGCAATTATTTCATATCCATTCCTAAATCCGAAACTTGAGTATGGTATAATGGTAGGAAATAGGAACAAATTCGGATTGAGGTACTTCTTGTGGGCAACGGGGCTTTGGGTAATATTTGTATTCTCCAATGTCATCTTTACCTCGCAAGGATGGAATCGGATATATAATTTCTATCCGAATTTTATCCTTATGGAATGCCTCATCCTCTTATTCGCGCTGGCATCAAAGCGAATAAGGGAAGATTTCTTGCTCTCTTTATTCTTGCTTGTCATGCCCCACGTAATATACACCATATTTATCGGGGCAGGCTTGGAAGAAGAAAGAGAAGACCTTTTCAACGCCACTTGCATGGTGGCCGTTGCGGCAACCGTTTATTTTTGGAATCTTTTTTCCCTGCATGGAAAACGCACTTACAGAGTCCTCATTTCAACAGGCGGAACGATCTTCCTCATCTTTATCCTCAACGGTTGGGAATCCTATTTTGGGGAAGACTTTTGGCCGGAGAGGTCGCATTTGATTTCCTATTTATGTTTACTAGTACTCGGAGGGCTGTTCGGATACCTGTTTTGCCTTTGCCGTAACCTGCGGCAACAAATCATCGCCGGAGTCTTAATCCTGTCCGTTTCCACCTGGTGTGCCATCCACCTGCCCCGTGCAGTGGAGACCTTCCTTGTTTATGGAAGTCCCACAGGAGTGACGCAACGGGTAATCAATATGGAACTCTCCGATTCGGAAGGACATAAGAAATCCTTATCCGACTTCCCCAACCGCTATAAAGTCTGCCTGGTTTGGAATGTGGAAATAAACAACAATTCAAAATTCTATGTCCAAGATTTCGAAAAGTTGGCCTTACGGAATCGGCACAATCCTTCACTTTCATTTATACTCTTGGGGATTGTGCCCCATGAGTACGGTGCTGGAAACAATCCTTTCGCCGTGTATGAGACGGAACATTTCACCCTTCCCTTACTGAAGGTTGACAACCCGGTCGGATTTTGGGAACAGACAAAAGCCTACCCCGAATTCGAACTGGTTTGCGTGTTTAAGAACGACACGTTGATTTTCCAAAACGATATCAAAGCAACTGCCAATTACATTAAAACGTTGAACAAATGACGGGTTATAAACAAATAGGTACCAGCCTTTTGATTGCCGTTGCCATAACGGGGTGCACAACAGACAAAGCATCGTGGGCTGCGGAAACTTATACCTACGCAGAAGAATGCATGGGGCGGGGAGACATCACACAAGCCCTCTTGTATTATAATATCTCCTCAGGGTCGGCATTTGAGGCCGACAGCGTCCCCTACTGGTGGAAGGCCATGTACGGTGAAGGAAAAATTTATTTCATGGACCATAGGCCGCAAGATGCAAAAGAGAACTTTGAAAAAATATGGGATTTCGCCCAAAGGCAATCGCTTGACACCGCCCAATTCGTGGCGTTAACAGGACTGGCCGACATCGCCTACCTAGACGGGCAATACGCCCGGGCTTCATCACTCTTGCAAAAAGCAGACTCAATAGCCATGTCAAAAGGGTTACGAAATGATTTGACCACGGGATTGGAACAAAAAATCTTGTTGGCAGCTTCGGGCAGGATATTGCAAGAAGGCATTCTGCCAGACTCCTTGTCTTTTGCCTTGGGACGGCTGGCGGAAGGTTCCACCGGCGCATGGCAAGCCGAAGCATTAAAATGGCTGGCCGTCCAAGAAGAAAAGGAGTCGGGAAACCGATACACATATGCAGCTTTGCGGCAACGGGACAGTTTGTGGAGGCAAAATCTGGTTTCTTATACCAACCGCATGAAGCGCGAGCAGACTTTGCGCGAAGAAGAACTTAATGCCACCAAAGATTTCCAACAGCGGTCTCTTTCGGCCATTCTGATTGCATTCGCCCTCTTGCTCGGCGGCGGCATTTATGCCGCTGTCAACCATCGCCGCCGACACGAACTGGACCGCATCCGAATCATCCTCAACCAAAAGGAACAAACCATCCAAATCCTGGAACGGGAAAAAGAAGACACCACCTCCTTGCAATACCAAATCCAAGAAAAGACCCGGCAACTGGAGGAAATGGCGCAACAGGAACGTAAGATAAAAGAACTGAAGGAACTACAGAACGGCAAAAGCCAACAACTGGAAGAACTGTCCCGACTGACGAAAGAGTTGGCAGAACTGCGCAAACAAATCGAGCAGAAACAAAAGGAATGGGCAGAAACCGAAGCGGACATCCGCCGCAACCACCTCTACGATATGACCATCGGCCACCACTTGCCCGCTCCCGACAACCCATACAAGCCCAAGAAGGAGGACTTTGAGGGCTTACTCGTCTCCACGGACAATCAGGAAGCATTCCTGAACGAGATGGATAGATGCTTCAACCGATTCGCCACGGGACTGATGGACATCACGCCGGGATTGACGGAAGAAGACACTGTGTATTGCTGCCTCTTCCGCTTGGAAATCCGCACCATGGACATCGCCACCCTCATGTCGCGCACCAATAGCAGCGTTTCCAAAAGGCGTGTCCGCATCGAGCTGAAGCTAAATGGAAAAGATAGCTGTTAGCATGGAATACGGCGAGAAAACAACTATTTACAAACGTCAAGTCAACTATTTGCCACCCATCAAAAACTCAAGCCTCTAAAATTCAAATAATTCCATTTTTCATTTGTCAACTCAAAAATTTGGAAGGAAACATCAGAAAGCCGTAACTTTGCAGCGATTAAACAATTCAATAAGATGAAAAAGAAATTTATTATTTTGCCCGTTGTGGCAATGTTGATGGTTTGCGGTTTTTCCGCATGTTCACAAGATGACGACCTCTTCGAGTATGACTTGGGGAACGATGAAGTGGCTACCTTGGCAAAGAGAAGCATGCCAAGGAATGGAGAGACGATTACTCCTCCGAAACCACAAGACCCATCGCGTGAATATGATGAATGTGGTGTAACGTTCAAGCATGTTTCTGGAACAGGAGGTAGCATCAGCGTAACGGTTCTATATTCTTTCAGTCGTGATAAGAATGGTAAACCTACAGAAGTTAAGTGTGAATATTATTATGAACCCATACTAGGTTTTTCTATAGAGGGTATTTCGCTTAGCGAAAGCGTAATTCCAGGACATTATACTCTTGTATGCACTGCAACAGACGGTGGTAACGAAAGTTATATTGGTACAGCTGAGGTTTTAATATAAAAGCAAAAACTATAGATTAGGAACAAAATCTATCTACTATGCATATCGTCCGCCTCATCATCACCATCATCCTGTTGTTCCCCACATTCTGTTACGGGCAATCCACTTCCTCGCAAGAAGACAACAAGGAAGCGACGTTGGACAGCCTGCTCTCCTGCATGACCCGCGTGATACATGCCACGCGCAACATGTTTCAAGAGAAAGTCTATCTGCACTTCGACAACACGGGGTATTACATGGGCGAGAAGATATGGTTCAAGGCTTACGTGGTGAGGGCGGACGACCGAAGGCCCACGCCCCTGAGCCGTGTGCTCCACGTGGAGCTGGTCAACCCGGGAGGCGAGGTGGTGCAACGGCGCAAATTGAAAATCGACGGGAAGGGGCAGGCGCGAGGCGACCTGTCCCTTGACTCGCTCTATGGGACGGGATTCTACGAGGTGAGGGCTTTCACTCGCTACATGACCAACTGGGGAGGCGAGGCCTGCTTCTCGCGCGTGTTCCCCGTGTTCCAAAGGCCGAAGGCCGAAGGGCGTTACGAGCCGCGCATAGACGAACGGAACTACCGCCACCGACTGCCCGACACACGCGAGGAGGACACCCTGCACACGGAAAGGCTCAACGTGGCCTTCTATCCCGAGGGCGGCAACCTGGTGGAGGGGCTGCCCGGGCGCGTGGCTTTCCTGGCAAGCGACAGGGAGGGGATGCACGTGGCGGCCCGGGGAGAGGTGGTGGACAGCGAAGGACGGAAGGTATGCGCCGTCTCCTCGGACAGCCTCGGAAGAGGCCTGTTCAAGATTCCGCAGGCACACAAGGGACTGAAGCTCCGCCTGCCCGATGGAAGGGGACGGATGAGGGAGTTCGACCTCCCTGTTCCAACGACGGAAGGCTGTGCCCTGGAAGCCGGGTTGCTGGACGCCGACTCGGTGACTTTTTCCGTCCGCGCCACGGAAAGGTACAGGGGGCGGCTGCTGGCCTACGCGGTCATGAACTACGGACGGGTGTGGACGTGCGACACCTTCACCGTGGGCACAGAGTTCCGCAAGGCCTTCCCGAGGGCTAGCATACCCGAGGGAGTGAGCCAGTTCACCGTATTCGACGGGAGCGGGCGCATCCTCTGCGAGAGGCTCTTCTTCCTGCGCCCCGAACCGGAGGCCGGGGACACAATCGCCTTGTCCACCCTGGACCCGCGCCCCGTGCCCTGCGGGAAGGTACGGATTGACGTGCGCACCCGGCCCGGTGCATGCTTCTCGTTTTCCGCCATGGACCGCGCAACGCTCTGCAACGGCAAGACGGGGCAAGTGAAAACCTGGATGCTCCTATCATCGGAGGTGAGGGGGTATATCCGAAACCCGGAGTATTACTTCGAGGCGGACGACGCGGAGCACCGCCGGGAGGCCGACCTGCTGATGATGACGCAGGGATGGAGGCGTTACGACTGGGAGGAACTGTCGGGACGCCGCGCTAGACCGGAAATGCAGCCCGTGGAGGACACCCTCCAGGTCTTCGGGAAGCTCCGGGCCACGTCCAAGTCGCTGCCCGTGGACGGCATCCCGATAAGGGCTTACCTCTATAACAAGGGCAGCCATCTCGACGGGAAAACCGTGACCGACAGCACCGGCGGCTACGCCTTCGCGGTGCCGGACATCGCCGGGGAATGGAACCTGCAGCTCAAGGCGGGCGTGGAGAAGCGCAAGAACCGCTACGTCATCGGCGTGGACCGCCGTTTCAGCCCGCCGTCCCGCAACCTTTCACCCTACGAGTGCCGGCAGATTGCGGAACCCCGCGCAAACCTCCGCTTCGCCGAGCCTGAGGAGGAATGGGAAGAGGACACCACCGCCCTGCTCCCGCTCTCGAAGCGCCTGCACAAGCTCCCCACGGTGAACGTGAAGGCCAAACGGCGGTTCACGGACGGCGCACGTGCCGCATGGCAGTCCGAACGCTCGGGACAGCATTGGGCAGACCTATTCTATGATTGTGACGAAGAAACGGACAGGATACTGGACGGAGGGGAGGAAACTCCTGAATTTCTTGACTGGCTGGAGGAAAAGAACCCGTTTGTGAAAAGTATATCCGGAGCGTATATTTTTGACCCCGAAATGAAGACAACGAACATAGATAATAAAATAAGATTATTATTGAAACATATACAGTATAAAGGGCGGGAGGTCGTTTGGATTTTAAATAACGAATATTTTTGGTGTCATCTTGATGAGGATTTAGATTCAATCGGCAGGACATCTATTAAATTTACCATAGAACCTTTTCCGATTTTCCTGGACGAAGTGAAATCCGTATATATTACGGAAAATCCATCGGCATATATTTCCTTCCGCCCCTATACTCCTTTTATAGAAGAAGTGGTCACCATCTTTGTTTATACCCATTGGGGAGTCCCGCAACGGAACATGGAGAAGGGGGTGCGCCGCACCTATTTCCAAGGCTACAACGTGCCTTCGACTTTTGAGATGGAGGACTACAGCCTCATCCCGCCCATGGAGGACTTCCGGCGAACCCTTTACTGGAACCCGGACGTGACCGCAGACGAGGAAGGCAAGGCCGTCATCGAATTCTACAACAACTCCTCTTGCCGGGAAATCTATGTCTCTGCCGAAGGTATCACGACGGACGGGAGATGCATCTTCAACGAATAGAAAAACATAATATATGCGTACAAAAAAACATTCTGCCTTGATGAAGACAATCCGCAAAGCAACGGACGGTGACTCACCACTCCACATCGTGTCCCCTTGCAGGGCTCTTGAATCCAAAGAGCTACCGACCCGACTGCAACGGAAACCAGACCCATTACGACAAGAAAAATCGGACATCCTGCCAGTTTGTACCCTTTTTTTAATTTTTTCTTGCTGATTCGCTTAGATTTTCGTAATTTTGTAATGGACTAAAAGAAAAAGTCATGAAGTTTACCCGTCAGTTTCTGCTTTTAACCGTCCTCAGCTGTGCGCAACCCATGGCCGCACAACAAGACCGGGATGCCCTTCTCCCCTTGCTGGAGAAGGCGGCATCCGTGCAGCAATTCAGCCGGACATACCCGCAGGAGAAGGCCTACCTGCACTTCGACAACACGGGTTATTTCATCGGGGAGACAATTTGGTTCAAGGCATACGTGACACGGACGGACACCGACCGCCCGACAGACCAGAGTGGGGTGCTCTACGTGGAACTGCTCAGCCCGGCGGGCGACGTGGTGGAACGACGGAAGCTGGAGCTTAAGGACGGCCAAGGGCGCGGAGACATACGCCTCGACAAAATCCTCACTTCGGGATTCTACGAGGTGAGGGCTTACACACGGTATATGGCGAACTGGGGGACGGGCGCGTGTTTCTCGCGCGTGTTCCCCATTTTTGACGAGCCACGGAAAGCGGGGGACTACTCAAGGGCTACCATCGACCGCTCCACACGGAAGCACCGGGTGCCCAGCGTGAGGGGAGACGCGGAAGCGGAACCGGCAAACAAGAAGCACACGGAAGAGCCTGCGGACGGGGAAAGCCCGGCAAGGCCGCGCGGGGCTTACGCCATGGAAAGCCGGGGTGTCACCCTGACGCTTTACCCCGAAGGGGGAAACCACGTGCTGGGGCTGGAAGGGAAGGTGGCCTTCAGGTTGACGGACGAAGAAGGGAAACCCGTGACGGGCACGGCACGGCTCGAAAGCGAGGAAGGCACGGTGGAGAAGCCGGAAATCACGGTTGACAGCCTGGGACGCGGCATCTTCGTTTACACACCGTTGGACACGCCCGCAGAACTCGTACTCTCCCGCACCAACGGCCGGACGCTCCGTTTCAACCTGCCCGTGGCGGAACGGGAAGGATGCGCCCTAAGCGTGAACACTCTGGCGGAAGACAAAATCCACGTGGAAGCGGCCGTCTCACCCGGGCTACAAGGCCGGATGTGGGGCGTGACCCTGCAAAACGGCGGCACCGTGGTGGCCACCCATTCGTTCCGCACGGAGACAACGCCCCAAACCTTCTTCTTCAACCGCGGCGACATGCCAGCGGGGGTGAGCCAAATCACCATCTTCGACGGCGACGGGCGGATTTGGGCAGAACGGCAGGTGTTCATACCTCCACGTCCCGCGAAAGAAGACAGCATCCGCCTGCGGGTGGAGACGGGGCAGTTGCGTCCCTGCGGCAAAGTGAAGCTGACGGCAGAAGCCACGCCGGGCTGCACCTTCTCCTTCTCCGCAAGGGACATCGCGTCCTCCACCGGGGGATGCAACGGCAATATACGTACCTGGATGCTGCTCTGTTCCGAACTGCGCGGCTATGTGCACCGCCCTGAATACTATTTCGAGGCTGACGACGCAGAGCACCGCGAGGCGGCCGACCTGCTCATGCTGACGCAGGGATGGCGGCGATATGACTGGCAAGTGATGGCGGGGGAAGAACCTTTCAAACCGGAATATCCAGCGGAAGACGGGCTTTACCTCGACGGACGGGTGTTCCCCGCCAAGCGGCGGCAACGGACGGACGGGCTGCATCTCACGGCCTATCTTTATAACCGCGCCGGGGAATCACTCAAAGGGGAGACACGCACCGACAGCGCGGGACACTACGCCTTCTCGCTGCCCGACTGCACGGGACGATGGTCGCTCTTCCTCAAGGCCGAGGGCAGGAAGGAAAAGGAGGACTTCCGCATCGGCATCAGCCGCAACTTCGCCCCAATGCCGCGCACTTACGATTGGGCTGAAACACGACCGGAAGCGGAAAGCCTGCACAGGCGGCTACGCTTCGGAGGATTCGAGGACACCGACACACTCGCCCCACCGCAGGAGAAACGGCACATCCTGATGCCCACGGTGCACATCGATGAACGGTGGGCGTACGAAAATCCCCGCGTGGCCTGGGAAACCGAAGCCGTGGGGCGGCAGAAATCCTACCTCTACTACGACTGCGACGCAGCCGTGGATCTGATTTCCGACAAAGGGGAGGAAATCCCCACCTTCGAAGACTGGCTGAAGGAACGGAACGAATTCTTCACGGGAGATACATACATTGTGCGCGATGAAACCACGGAGGAGGATTGGAAAGAAAGCCTGAAACTGATGTTCCACATTGGAGGTGAAAGCGGGATACCTGAAAAACTTCTCATTGACGGTCTGAATAAAGGGAAACAAATCCTCAGCAAAGAATACAACATCTACAAGGACGGATTGAAATACGACGGCCGTCCCATCGTGTGGGTCATTGACAATGCCTACAATTCTATCTCGGGAATAAACTATAACCACCAATTCAAACAAGAAAAGCCATATAAGGATCCGTTTAAAGAGCCAGACGAAGCAAAAAAAAATGAAATATGGGATTTCACTGTACCGAAAATGGAAGTGACTTTTGTCAACTCCACCACATATAACACCGTGGAGATGCCGCTCTTCCTGGACGAAGTGAAGTCGGTCTATGTGGCCGATGACCAATCGACCTGGCGGAAGTTCATCCAATTCAAAAATGAAAACATGCAGCCGCCCGTGACGGTGTTCGTCTATACGCACCACTCTTTCTTTGGCAACGTCAAAGGGTTACGCCGCACCTATTTCCAAGGCTACAACGTGCCTTCGACTTTCGAGATGAACGACTACAGCCTCCTGCCACCCATGGGGGACTTCCGACGCACATTGTATTGGAACCCGGACGTGACCACGGACAAGGACGGAAAGGCCGTCATTGAGTTCTACAACAACTCGACCTGCCGCGAGATACAAGTCTCCGCCGAAGGCATCACGCCGGACGGAAGGTGCATCTTCAATGAATAAAAGACATGATGAATATGTACAAGACAGACAGCC
Source organism: uncultured Paraprevotella sp. (assembly GCA_944321565.1). GTDB lineage: Bacteria > Bacteroidota > Bacteroidia > Bacteroidales > Bacteroidaceae > Paraprevotella. Next base: position 9,034 of record CALULT010000024.1, read on the forward strand.
CTGCTTTGCATGGGGATGAACCGAGAAACAGTGAGCGGGGGCACACCTCCATGCGTTGTGCCCCTTTAGGCTTGCGGCTTTTGGGCATCACAGGTTTAACTGTGACAGGTGCTCATCAAATTACACCATAATTTTAATTTTTTCTTGCTAATTCGCTTATATTTTCGCAATTTTGTAATGGACTAAAAGAAAAAGTCATGAGGTTTACCCGTCAGTTTCTGCTTTTAACCGTCCTCAGCTGTGCGCAGCCCATGGCCGCACAACAAGACGGGGATGCCCTTCTCCCCTTGCTGGAGAAGGCTGCATCCGTGCAGCAATTCAGCCGGACATACCCGCAGGAGAAGGCTTACCTGCACTTCGACAACACGGGTTACTTCATCGGGGAGACGATTTGGTTCAAGGCATACGTGACACGGACGGACACCGACAGCCCGACAGACCTGAGCGGGGTGCTCTACGTGGAACTGCTCAGCCCGGCGGGCGACGTGGTGGAACGTCGCAAGCTGGAACTCAAGGACGGCCAAGGGCGCGGAGACATACGCCTCGACAAAATCCTCACTTCGGGATTCTACGAGGTGAGGGCTTACACACGGTATATGGCGAACTGGGGGACGGGCGCGTGTTTCTCGCGCGTGTTCCCCATTTTTGACGAGCCACGGAAAGCGGGGGACTACTCAAGGGCTACCATCGACCGCTCCACACGGAAGCACCGGGTGCCCAGCGTGAGGGGAGACGCGGAAGCGGAACCGGCAAACAAGAAGCACACGGAAGAGCCTGCGGACGGGGAAAGCCCGGCAAGGCCGCGCGGGGCTTACGCCATGGAAAGCCGGGGTGTCACCCTGACGCTTTACCCCGAAGGGGGAAACCACGTGCTGGGGCTGGAAGGGAAGGTGGCCTTCAGGTTGACGGACGAAGAAGGGAGGCCCGTGACGGGCACGGCACAGCTTGAGAATGGGGAAGGCACGGCAAAAACACCGGGGATAACGGTTGACAGCCTGGGACGCGGCATCTTCGTTTACACGCCTCAGGACACGCCCGCCAAACTCGTACTCTCCCGCACCAACGGCCGGACGCTCCGTTTCAACCTGCCAGTGGCGGAACGGGAAGGATGCGCCCTGCGCGTGAACACCCTGGCGAAAGATAAGATTCACGTGGAAGCGGCCGTCTCACCCGGGCTACAAGGCCGGCTGTGGGGAATGACCCTGCAGAACAGCGGCACTGTGGTGGCCACCCATTCGTTCCGCACGGAGACAACGCCCCAAACCTTCTTCTTCAACCGCGGCGACATGCCGCCAGGGGTGAGCCAAATCACCATCTTTGATGGCAACGGGCGGATATGGGCAGAACGGCAGGTGTTCATACCTCCGCATCCAGTGAAGGAGGACAGCATCCGCCTGCGGGTAGAGACGGGGATGCTGCGCCCCTGCGGCAAAGTGAAGCTGACAGCGGAAGCCGCGCCAGGCAGCACATTCTCCTTCTCCGCAAGGGACATCGCGTCCTCCACCGGGGGATACAACGGCGATATACGTACTTGGATGCTGCTCTGTTCCGAACTGCGCGGCTACGTGCACCGCCCTGAATACTATTTCGAGGCCGATGACGCGGAGCATCGCGAGGCGGCCGACCTGCTCATGCTCACCCAAGGCTGGCGACGATATGACTGGCAAGTGATGACGCGGACGGAACCTTTTGAATTGGAATATCCGGCGGAAGACGGGCTTTACCTCGACGGACGGGTGTACCCCGCCAAGCGGCGGCAACGGACGGACGGGCTGCATCTCACGGCCTATCTTTATAACCGCGCCGGGGAATCCCTCAAGGGGGAGGTACGCACCGACAGCGCGGGACACTACGCCTTCTCGCTGCCCGACTGCACGGGACGATGGTCACTCTTCCTCAAGGCCGAGGGCAAGAAGGAAAAGGAGGATTTCCGCATCGGCATCAGCCGCAACTTCGCCCCCATGCCGCGCACTTACGATTGGGCTGAGACACGACCGGAAGCGGAAAACCTGCACGGGCGGCTGCGCTTCGGCGGTTTCGAGGATACAGACACACTCGCCCCGCCGCAGGAGAAACGGCACATCCTGATGCCCACGGTACACGTCGATGAACGGTGGGCTTACGAAAATCCCCGCGTGGCCTGGGAAACCGAAGCCGTGGGGCGGCAGAAATCCTACCTCTACTACGACTGCGACGCAGCCGTGGATCTGATTTCCGACAAAGGGGAGGAAATCCCCACCTTCGAAGACTGGCTGAAGGAACGGAACGAATTCTTCACGGGAGATACATACATTGTGCGCGATGAAACCACGGAGGAGGATTGGAAAGAAAGCCTGAAACTGATGTTTCACATAGGAGGTAAAGACGGTTTACCTGAAGATCTTCTCATAGATGCCTTGAACAAAGGGAACCCGGTCCTCAGCAAAGAATACAACATTTACAAAGACGGATTGAAATACGACGGCCGTCCCATCGTGTGGGTCATCGACAATGCCTACAACTCTATCTCGGGAATAAACTATAACCACCAAATCAAACAAGAAAAGCCATATAAGGATCCGGAAAAAGAGCAAGATGATGCTATAAAACAAAGAACTAGACTCGGTTTACCGAAAATGGAAGTGACTTTTGTCAACTCCACCACATATAACACCGTGGAGATGCCGCTCTTCCTAGACGAAGTGAAGTCGGTCTATGTGGCCGATGACCAATCAACCTGGCGGAAGTTCATCCAATTCAAAAATGAAAACATGCAGCCGCCCGTGACGGTGTTCGTCTATACGCACCACTCTTTCTTTGGCAACGTCAAAGGGTTACGCCGCACCTATTTCCAAGGCTACAACGTGCCTTCAACTTTCGAGATGAACGACTACAGCCTCCTGCCGCCCATGGAGGACTTCCGGCGAACCCTTTACTGGAACCCGGACGTGACCGCAGACGGGGAAGGCAAGGCCGTCATCGAGTTCTACAACAACTCCACCTGTCGCGAGATACAAGTCTCAGCCGAAGGTATCACGCCGGACGGAAGGTGCATCTTCAACGAATAAAAGACATGATGAAACAGAAAATGCAGGCATCACAAGCCAATATAGACTATTTACAAATGTTAAGTCAACTATTTGTCACCCATCAAAAACTCAAGCCTCTAAAACTCAAATAATTCCATTTTACATTTGTCAACTCAAAAATTTGGAAGGAAACATCAGAAAGCCGTAACTTTGCAGCGAACAAACAATTCACTAAGATGAAAAAGAAATTTATTATTTTGCCCGTTATGGCAATGTTGATGGTTTGCGTTTTTTCCGCATGTTCACAAGATGACGACCTCTTCGAGTATGACTTGGGAAAAGATGAAGCGGCTACTTTGGCAAAGAGAAGTATGCCAAGGAACGGGGAAGTGATAACTCCTCCTACGCATTCAGATTCAGAAATTTCCATCTTGTTAACATCAGTTCTTCCAGACTCATTGGGTAATCACGATTCATTTAGTGCATTTATAAACTTCTCACTAAAATGGACGCGCGATGGGCCAACAGTAAAGCTAATTACAGCAAAACCATCAAAGGAAGAATACCACGTTAAGGATTTTGGAATCAGAAAAGGCGATGTAGATAATCACTATTTTTACACATGCAATGGTTACAGAACTGACACGACCGGCTATGATATCCTTTATTATGGTGAAGTAGAAGCCATACTTTCTCCATCAAATTAATGAGAGCATACAAATATTGGATACAACGTTTTCTACTTTCCACGTTATGGTTGACACTATGCATGGGAAGTTTTGCGGCAACAGGCGGTGACACGACGGATGTCGTGTCCCGCCTTCGCGGCTACATGCGCAACGTGGAGGCCTTCAACGCACTTTTCCCGCAGGAAAAAGTCTATCTGCACCTGGACAACACGGGCTACTTCGCGGGGGAGACGATATGGTTCAAGGCTTACGTGGTGAGGGCGGACAAAACGGTGGCGACGGACATCAGCCGGGTGCTCTACGTGGAACTGGTGCATTCGAGCGGCGAAGTGCTCAAGAGCTGCAAGGTGCGCATCGAAAACGGACAGGCATCGGGTTGCCTCAAGCTGGACGATGCCTTCCTGTTGTCGGGCTTTTATGAAATCAGGGCTTACACGCGCTACATGGCCAACTGGGATTACCGGGGCGTGTTTTCCCGCGTGATACCGGTTTTTAGGGAACCGGAAAAGAGAGGCGACTACAGCCAAAAGAAAATAGACCTCTTCAGCTACAAGCTGCGCCTGCCGAACTATCGCGAACAAGACAGTACGTTCGAGGAAGGCATCGGCATCAAGTTCTATCCCGAAGGCGGGAAGGCTGTGCGGGGGCTTCCTTGCCGCATGGCCTTCAGGGTGTCGGAAGCCGACGGTACGCCGGTGGACACGGTGGTTTACCTGATGGACGGCGAGGGAAAGGTGGAAGACACGTTGGCCACGGTGCGCGAAGGGTGCGGGATGTTCCGCTACCTGCCCGACGGGCGGGAGCTTTACCTGTCCCTCCGTCCCCGGTTCCGGAAAAGGGATTGTTTCCCGCTTCCCGCGGCCTCGGAATCGGGCGGGTCAATATATGTGGACGCGGTATCGAGTTCCGACACTGTCCGCCTGCGCGTCCGCATTCTGCGGCCTGACACATTGGGGCTGGCCCTGACACATAACGGGAATATCCTTTGGGGTGAAGTGGCCGCGGTGTCGCAGTCGGGTGTTGCCTATTCTTTCCCCCGCACATCGCTTCCAGGCGGGGTGAGCCGTTTCACGTTGTTTGACCGCAAGGGGGAAATCCTGGCCGACCGGCTGGTGTTCACCCGCCCCGCGCCGTCGCCTGCGGACACCATCCGCATCGCTCCGCTCAGCGGGCAGCTTTCGCCCTGTTGCCCCGTGCGTCTTTCCGTTTCCGCCCCACCGAATGCGACCTTCTCGTTCTCGGCGATGGACGTGGGCAGCTCCACGGGCGGATGCCATATGAACCCGCAGGTGTGGCTACTTCTCGCCTCGGAAGTGGGCGGTTACATCTCCCGCCCGGAATACTACTTCGAGTCCGGCGACCTGGAACACCGCCGCGCGGCCGACCTGCTGATGATGGTGCAGGGATGGCGGCGTTACGACTGGGAGGTGATGAGCGGCGGTGCGCCCTTCGAGGCGAAACAGCCCGTGGAAGACAGCCTATACCTCTTCGGACGGCTTCACCGCAAGTGGCGTTGGAACCCGGTGGGCGGCGTGAAGCTTTCGGCCTACCTATATAATAAGGATGGATTCAGCCTGACAGGGCACACTGTGACGGACAGTACTGGATATTACGCTTTCAGCCTGCCCGACATTTACGGCGAATGGAACATGGTGCTCAAGACACAACGCGAGGGCAAGGCCAAAAGCTACTATGTGGCTGTGGACCGCCACTTCCGTCCCCTCCTACGCCGCCTGGTCTCCCCCGAGATGTCCGACTTTCCCGATGTGGAGCCAAACTTGTCCTTCGGAATGAGTCCGGAAGGAGACAGCACGGTCGTCGTACTGCCACGCAAAGTCATCGCCCTTCCGGAAGTGGAAGTGAAGAAGAAACGCTTCACGGATAACGCCCGGGCAGCTTGGGAAAACGAGATTAACGGGGCGCATGTGTCAAACATCTATTACAACTGCGACAAGATATGTGACGAGATTGCCGACCGGGGAGAGGAGATTCCGGGATTCGATGATTGGCTGGACGAAAAAAATCCGTTCTTTGAATACAGTTATGGTATGGCAGGAAACCGCATTTGGCGCTACAAAGGCCATCCGGTGAGATGGGTGCTCAACAATAACAGTTCCGCCCATGATGCGATGCCGATATTTTTGGATGAATTAAAGTCGATTTACATTTGCGAGGATTTTGCAACCCGGCGCAGGTATGGCCGTAGCAATAATATTCACTATGGTTCCGCAGGCATCTCGGATGGGGCATCCAGCACTTATGCTGAAAACAACAACGGAACTGCGGACTTCGGTACAAGTGGCCATAACAGTTACGACTATGGCTATAATGATTACAACCAATTCTATAACAGCCATTCCACTTCAAGTTCCGACAGAGCCATCAACGGAAATTCCAATGTGACGGTGTTCCTTTACACCCATCACAAATTCCTGCCTAATGTGAAAGGGGTTCGCCGTACCCATTTCGAAGGTTACAACAAGCCTTCTGTTTTCGAGATGGATGATTACAGTGTGCTCCCACCCATGGAGGACTTCCGCCGCACATTGTATTGGAATCCGAACGTGACCACGAACAAGGACGGGAAAGCCGTCATTGAGTTCTACAACAATTCAACCTGCCGCGAGATACAAGTCTCAGCCGAAGGTATCACGCCGGACGGAAGGTGCATCTTCAACGAATAGAAAAACATGATGGATGTGTATTGGACAGTCAACAGATGGTGCATTCATAAGCCCATTCTGTCACGCCATGGTCGGATTCATTCGTTTCAATTAAGCGAGTTACAAGCACTGTACAACAAGGTACATGGAGGAAAAAACGGTAAAACTTTGGACAATGTTTTTGCCTATGTAACAAAATGTTCCGATTTTGTAACACCACGCATTTTTTCCTCTTGCGGGGATGGATTTTTTTTCATAGCTTTGCACCGATTTCAAAAAACAAAAAAATTGAAAGCAATTAAAAGAATGTTTGCATTACCCATCGTGGCAATGCTGTTAGTAGGCGGTTTTTCCGCATGTTCACAAGATGACGACCTCTTCGAGTATGACTTGGGGAACGACGAAGTGGCCACTTTGGCAAAGAGAAGCATGCCTAGAAACGGAGAATCAATAGTGCCAAGTGGACAACGAGATGAAGTTAGTGTCACTTTTGTTCCTGAGGATCCAAATTATGGTAGCATGACTGTGAGTGTAAGCTATTCATACAAAAAGGTGAATGGAGTATGGGTCGCATCTTTCATTACTTATACACCTTATATACCAGATTTTTCTGTTGACGAAGTTAGCATCGGCGCTGAAATAACTCCGGGACATTATTGGCTGAATTGCAAAGGCAGCAATGCTGCCGGTGTGAAGTATTATGGTTCTTCAGAAGTTTTATTATAGCATAACCTTTTGTCGTTTTTTTACAATTTGCTTGTTCTGTTGGTTATGGGGAGGCTTGGTGCCAAGAAGTATGGCCATATCTTGTATAAACTTGGACAGCCTGCTAGGCCATACGAGCCGTGCCGTGGCCGCCAGCCGCGCCATAGTGCAAGAGAAGGTCTATCTTCACTTCGACAACACGGGCTACTACATGGGTGAGAAAATTTGGTTCAAGGCTTATGTGGTGCGAGCCGACAACGGACACCCGACAGACAAGAGCCGTGTGCTCTATGTGGAACTCCTAGATGCCAAGGGCGACGTGATAGAACAACGGAAACTGAAGATAGACGAGAAGGGGCAGGCGCGGGGCGACCTGCCCTTGGACAATCTTTTAAGGACGGGCTTCTACGAGGTGCGCGCCTACACGCGTTACATGACCAATTGGGGAAGCCACGCGGCTTTTTCCCGGGTATTTCCTGTGTTCCGCAATTCAAAAACAACAGGGCAAGATTCGTTGAAGGGCGAAACGGATAATCATCGCCATCGCTTGCCGGACTTGCGTGGCAAAGACACGCTGTACAGGGAAAGGCTCAACGTGACCTTTTATCCCGAAGGCGGCCGTTTGGTAAAGGGGCTGAAGAGCCGGGTGGCCTTTCAGGTGTATGACAATGATGGGAGACACGTGAAAGTGTCCGGTGAAGTAAAGGATAAAAGGGACACAACGGTATGCCATGTGGTGTCCGACTCGTTGGGGTGCGGAATTTTCGAGATAGAACCAGATGGGAGTCCGCTCCGCCTATGCTTGGAGGACGGCAGAGGAAAAGAGCGGGATTTTCCTCTGCCCGCACCACGGACGGACGGTTGCGTCCTTTCATTGGACATGTTGCAGGATGACACTGTAGATTTTTCCGTGTGCGGCACCGAGGGGATTCGGCATGAATTGCTGGGCTATGTGCTGATGAACTACGGGCGGGTGCTTACCTGCGACACGTTCACAATCGGAAGTGGGTTCCGCAAATCCTTCTGTCGCGAAACCCTTCCCGAGGGTGTAAACCAGCTGACAGTGTTCGACGGTACTGGACGGGTGTGGGCGGAACGCCTTTTCTTTATCTGTCCGGATGCCGCTCCGGAGGAGCGCATTCACATAGAGCCACAAACTCCGGCTCCGTCGCCATACGACAAAGTGAAGCTGGAGGTGCACACCTTGCCGGGAACCACTTTTTCCTTTTCCGCCATGGATGCCAACGCTTTGACAAACGGAAAGAGCGGGAACGTGAAAACGTGGTTACTGCTTTCTTCCGAATTAAAAGGTTACATCGCCCGTCCGGAATATTATTTTGAAGCCGATGACGCGGAACATCGTCGTGCGGCAGACCTTCTGATGATGACGCAGGGCTGGAGGCGTTACGATTGGGAACAGCTGTCGGGGTACCATCCCATGGCATTGACGCAGCCAGCGGAGAATCGGCTTTACCTGTTCGGCAGGCTGAAGGGCACCGGGCGCGGCACTTTACCGGTGGGCGATTTGCCGGTGAAGGCCGACCTCTATGCCGGCGGAAATGCGTTGGACGGAGAGGCTACGACCGACAGCACGGGACGCTATGTGTTTGCCCTTCCGGATGTGTATGGGCGTTGGAACCTGCAAATCAAGGTGAAAGCCAAAAAGCGGAGAAATCGCTACATCGTGGGTATTGACCGTAATTTCAGCCCGCCCCCACGCATGCTTTCCCCATACGAGCTTCGCACCTGTCTGGTGTCTAGCAGGAACCTTTCTTTTCCTTTGCAAGCGTCACATGCCAAAACCGATACGGACACTGTCCCCTTACCCCTCACGGAACGCCTGCACGAGTTGCCCACCGTGGAAGTTGAACATCGCTATTGGGAAGGTGCACGGGCTGCATGGCAATCCGAGAATCAAGGACGCTATTGGGCGAACCTATACTATGACTGCGACCGAGAGGCAGACCGGATACTGGACGAAGGGAAAGAATTGCCGGGGTTTGAGGATTGGCTCTTGGACAAGAATCCATTTTTTGCAGGTACGCCGGGAAGATTGTCGGGAGAATACTCGAACGAGTCGGACTTGACATACAAGGGGCGTCATGTGGTGTGGATACTCAACAACAGTTTTTACGAAATCACGCCGCGTTTGTCAGGTTTTGACGTGAAACTGGATTCATCCATGATAAGGCACGTGGAAGATTTCCCCATATTTTTGGACGAAGTGAAATCCGTATATATTTCAGAAGCTCCGAGTGCCTTCCAATCTTATATCTCGATTCCCGGGGCGCGGGATATGGTCACGGTGTTTGTCTATGCTCCGTGGGCTTCGTCCCGGAAAATGGAGAAGGGGGTGCGCCGCACTTATTTCCAAAGCTACGACGTGCCCTCCACCTTCGAAATGAACGACTACAGCCTCATGCCGCCGGAGGAGGACTTCCGCCGCACCCTTTATTGGAACCCAGACGTGACCACGGACAAGGACGGGAAAGCCGTCATTGAGTTCTACAACAATTCCTCTTGCCGGGAAATCTATGTCTCCGCCGAAGGCATCACGCCGGACGGAAGGTGCATCTTCAACGAATAAAAGACATGATGAATATGTACAAAACAGACAGCCTTGCTTTGCATGGGGATGAACCGAGAAGCAGTGAGCGGGGGCGCACCTCCATGCGTTGTGCCCCTTTAGGCTTGCGGCTTTTGGGCATCACAAGTTTAACTGCGAAAGGTGTTCATCAAATTATGCCATAATTTTATTTTTTTCTTGCTAATTCGATTATATTTTCGCATTTTTGTAATGGACTAAAAAAAAGTCATGAGGTTTACCCGTCAGTTTCTGCTTTTAACCGTCCTTAGCTGTGCGCAACCCATGGCCGCACAACAAGACCGGGATGCCCTTCTCCCCTTGCTGGAGAAGGCGGCATCCGTGCAGCAATTCAGCCGGACATACCCGCAGGAGAAGGCCTACCTGCACTTCGACAACACGGGGTACTTCATCGGGGAGACGATTTGGTTCAAAGCCTACGTGACACGGACGGACACCGACAGCCCGACAGACCTGAGCAGGGTGCTCTACGTGGAACTGCTCAGCCCGGCGGGAGACGTGGTGGAACGACGGAAGCTGGAGCTTAAGGACGGCCAAGGGCGCGGAGGCATCCGCCTCGACAAAATCCTCACTTCGGGATTCTACGAGGTGAGGGCTTACACACGGTATATGGCGAACTGGGGGACGGGCGCGTGTTTCTCGCGCGTGTTCCCCATTTTTGACGAGCCACGGAAAGCGGGGGACTACTCAAGGGCTACCATCGACCGCTCCACACGGAAGCACCGGGTGCCCAGCGTGAGGGGAGACGCGGAAGCGGAACCGGCAAACAAGAAGCACACGGAAGAGCCTGCGGACGGGGAAAGCCCGGCAAGGCCGCGCGGGGCTTACGCCATGGAAAGCCGGGGTGTCACCCTGACGCTTTACCCCGAAGGGGGAAACCACGTGCTGGGGCTGAAAGGGAAGGTGGCCTTCAGGCTGACGGACGAAGAAGGGAAACCCGTGGCGGGCACGGCACGGCTCGAAAGCGGGGAAGGCACGGCGGAGAAACCGGAAATCACGGTTGACAGCCTGGGACGCGGCATCTTCGTTTACACGCCGAAGGACACGCCCGCAGAACTCGTACTCTCCCGCACCAACGGCCGGATGCTCCGTTTCACCCTGCCCGTGGCGGAACGGGAAGGATGCGCCCTAAGCGTGAACACCATGGCGGAGAACAAAATCCACGTGGAAGCGGAAGTCTCACCCGGGTTACAAGGCCGGCTGTGGGGAATGACCCTGCAGAACGGCGGCACCATAATAGGTGCTCATTCGTTCCGCACCGGTGCGACTCCACAAACCTTCTTCTTCAACCGCGGCGACATGCCTCCGGGAGTGAGCCAAATCACCATCTTCGATGGAGACGGGCGGATATGGGCAGAACGGCAGGTGTTCATACCTCCACGCCCTTCAAAAAAGGATAGCATCCGCTTGCGGGTGGAAACGGGGCAGTTGCGCCCCTGCGGAAAGGTGAGGCTGACAGCGGAAGCCGCGCCGGGAAGCACCTTTTCCTTCTCCGCAAGGGACATCGCGTCCTCCACCGGGGGATACAACGGCGATATACGTACTTGGATGCTGCTCTGTTCCGAACTGCGCGGCTACGTGCACCGCCCTGAATACTATTTCGAGGCCGACGACGCGGAGCACCGCGAGGCGGCCGACCTGCTCATGCTCACCCAGGGATGGCGACGGTATGACTGGCAAGTGATGGCAGGGGAAGAACCTTTCAAACCGGAATATCCGGCGGAAGACGGGCTTTACCTCGACGGACGGGTGTACCCCGCCAAGCGGCGGCAACGGACGGATGGGGTGCGACTCACGTCCTATCTTTATAACCGCGCCGGGGAATCCCTCAAAGGGGAGACACGCACCGACAGCGCGGGACACTATGCCTTCTCGCTGCCCGACTGCACGGGACGATGGTCGCTCTTCCTCAAGGCCGAGGGAAGGAAGGAAAAGGAGGACTTCCGCATCGGTATCAGCCGCAACTTCGCCCCCATGCCGCGCACTTACGATTGGGCTGAGACACAGCCGGAAGCGGAAAGCCTGCACGGGCGGCTGCGCTTCGGCGGTTTCGAGGATACAGACACACTCGCCCCGCCGCAGGAGAAACGGCACATCCTGATGCCCACGGTACACGTCGATGAACGGTGGGCTTACGAAAATCCCCGCGTGGCCTGGGAAACCGAAGCCGTGGGGCGGCAGAAATCCTACCTCTACTACGACTGCGACGCAGCCGTGGACCTGATTTCCGACAAGGGGGAGGAAATCCCCACCTTCGAAGACTGGCTGAAGGAACGAAACGAATATTTCACGGGACAAACCTACGTTGTGCATGATGAAACACCGGAGGAAGACTTGGAGGAAGAGATAAAACTAATGAATCCGGAATATTCCCCTGATAATGGCGGAGATGAAAAAAGATTCAACCTCCTGCTTGAACAAATGAAAATTGGTTCCACGGTGATTGATAAAGAATACAACATCTATAAGGACGGGTTGATGTATGACAACCGCCCTATCGTGTGGGTCATAGACAACTCCTACCATTCCCTTACAGGAACGAATTATAACTTCCCGCCTAATCCTAACACGACACCCAGCCTCATAGACCCAGACTTGACCCCACGTCCGATGATGCAAGTAATCTTTACTAACTCAACCACACACAACACCGTGGAGATGCCAATTTTCCTAGACGAGGTGAAATCGGTCTATGTAGCCGATGACCAATCGACCTGGCGGAAGTTCATCCGCTTCAAAAACGAGAACATCCAAATGCCCGTGACGGTGTTCGTCTATACGCACCACTCTTTCTTTGGCAACGTCAAAGGGTTACGTCGCACCTATTTCCAAGGCTACAACGTGCCCTCAACTTTCGAGATGAACGACTACAGCCTCCTGCCACCCATGGAGGACTTCCGGCGAACCCTTTACTGGAACCCGGACGTGACCACGGACAAGAACGGAAAGGCCGTCATCGAATTCTACAACAACTCCTCCTGCCGGGAAATCTATGTCTCAGCCGAAGGCATCACGCCGGACGGAAAGTGCATCTTCAACGAATAAAAGACATGATGGATGTGTATTGAACAGTCTACAGATAGGTCATTCATAAGCCCATCTTGACATACCATGGTCGGATTCTTTCCTTCAATTAGCGGGTTACAAGCACTATATAATAAGGGTACATGGAGAAAAAAACGGTAGAAATTTGGGTAATGCTTTTGCTTATGTAACAAGATGTTTCGTTTTTGTAACATCAGGCTTTTTTCCTCTTGCGAGGATGGATTTTATTTCATAACTTTGCAGCGATTTCAAAAAAAACAAAAAAATGAGCACATTAAAAAAATGTTTGCATTGCCTGTTGTGGCGATGCTGTTGGTAGGCGGTTTTTCCGCATGTTCACAAGATGACGACCTCTTCGAGTATGACTTGGGGAACGACGAAGTGGCCACTTTGGCAAAGAGAAGCATGCCGAGGAACGGGGAAGCGATAATTCCACCAATAACTTCAAATACTGTTGGGCAATTTGAAATGGAACCTAGCTTCCACTTTGTATATACCGAATATATCGGGAATGATATTGTAACATTAGACACCACACTTGTTGCCAAAGTAGTAGTGACGGTAATTAAAACCTATTCAACAGACACTCCACACATGGCATCTTATACGGGGATTCTTTCGGAACTGGAATGCCCTATGGAATTGGACATTGATGATAAACCTTCAATTACTTTGAACGGAGATAATAATGTAAAAATAACCTTGAGAGCAAATTTTAGGAATGCAAGCCAAAAAGAGTATTCAGAGTCATTCACAATCGGAGAATAGAAGAATTCTTCTATTTCGCATGGTGCTGTGCGCCAGTTTCAGCTTCATGCCCGCATCGGGCATGTGGGCGGCACAAGAGACGGAGGTTTCCGGAGATTCCATAGGAATTACCGAAAGGCTCCGTGCCTTCATGAACAACATAGAGACGTTCAACAACGTGTTCCCGCAGGAGAAAGTATATCTGCATTTCGACAACACCGGTTACTTTGCGGGAGAGACGATATGGTTCAAGGCGTATGTCACAAGAATGGACTGCAGCCGGGCCACCGACATCAGCCGGGTGCTCTACGTGGAACTGGTGCATTCCGAAGGGGAGGTGATGGAGACCTGCAAGCTTCGCATAGAAAACGGACAGGCAGAAGGGTGCTTCAAGCTCAACGACAACCTCCTTTCCGGATTCTACGAGGTGCGGGCCTACACCCGCTACATGCTGAATTGGGACTACCGGGGCCTGTTCTCCCGCGTGTTCCCCATTTACAAGCAACCGGAAAAGAACGGGGATTACGCTCAGAAGCTCATGGACACCTTGAGCTATGACAAGCGATTGCCCAACTACCGGGAAAAGGACAGCGCGTCGTGGACAGCTGGCAGTACCCACGTCACGTTCTATCCCGAAGGCGGGAAGGCCGTACTCGGTTTGCCCTGCCAAGTCGCCTTCCAAATCACGGACGCGAAAGGCGCACCGATGGATGCCACGGCCTACCTCGTTGACGAAGACGGGAACGTGGAATCCACGATGCGCACACACCGCCAGGGGCGCGGGCTGTTCCGCTACGTGCCGGACGGAAGCGCGAAATTCTTCACGCTTTCCCCCTCGGGAAGGAAGCGAGAACGTTTCCCGTTGCCCGAGGCTTCAGCCGACGGCTGCGTGATGAGCCTTGATGCCGTGTCGCCAAGAGATTCCGTGACGCTGGACATACGCGCCACGAATCCGGACACCCTCGGGCTGACCCTCATGCACGACGGCAACCTCGTGTTTGGCGATGTGGTTCACGTCCCCGCGCAAGGTTTCCGGCTGGCGTTCGGGCGTGACAAGCTCCCCGAAGGCGTCAGCACGTTCACACTTTTCGACCATAAGGGGGAAATCCTGGCCGAGAGAATGTTCTTCGTGTGCCCCAAGGCCGATGCCGGCGACAGCATACGGATAGCGGCTGCCAGCAATCGGCTCACTCCTTACGGAAAAGTGCGGATTACCATGGAAACGTTGCCCCACACGACATTCTCCTTTTCCGCCATCGACGTGACCACCTCGACAGGGGCGGATGCCATGAATCCCAAGACGTGGATGCTGCTCTCCTCTGAACTGGCCGGGTACGTGGCAGACCCGGGATATTATTTCGAGGCCGACGACGAACGGCACCGCAAAGACGCGGACTTGCTGATGAGGGTGCAGGGCTGGCGGCGGTATGACTGGAAGACGATGAGCGGGAATGCCCCCTTCACTGTCACCCAGCCCCTTGAGGACGGGCTTTACCTGACCGGGAAGCTCCACCGGAAATGGAAGCGTAACCCCGTGGCAGGAGTCGATTTGACCGCCTACCTCTATAACGAAAAGGGGGAGAGCTACACCGGGCGAACCGTGACCGACAGCACGGGTTACTATTCCTTCAGCCTGCCCGAACTGCGCGGGGAATGGAACATGGTGCTCAAGACCAGCGTGGAGGGAAAGGCCAAAGGCTATTACGTTGCGATACACCGCCAGTTCTCGCCGCGCCAAAGGTTCCTCTCCCCGGGAGAGATGGTGCCTTCCGGGAAGATGGCGGCCAACCTCAAATTCGAGGAAGGGTTCGCGGTGCAGGATTCGTCCGTCGTGCCGGCCATGAAAACAATCCCCCTTCCGGAAACACAGGTGGAAAGGGAACGGATTTATGAAAATGCGAGGGCTGCCTGGGAGACAGAACGGAGCGGGGCTTACAAGGCCTGCATCTACTACAACTGCGACAAGGCCTGCGACGAAATCGCGGACCGCGGGGAGGAAATTCCGGAGTTCACGGAGTGGCTGGTGGACAAGAACCCATTCTTCAGATACACGGAGGGGAGGAACATCGGCGGCATCAAGTATAAACAGTATCCCGTACTATGGGTGCTCAACAACAACAGTTCGGACAGCGAAGAAATGCCAGTATTCCTTGACGAGCTCAAATCCATTTACATCTGCGAGGACTTGACGGAGTATTTCAGGTACAGCCAAGACGACCGGTACAAGAAAGACCCTCCGGTAACGGTATTTCTCTACACGCACCACAAATTCTTGCCCAATGTGAAAGGCGTGCGTCGCACCTATTTCCAAGGCTACAACGTGCCTTCGACTTTCGAGATGAACGACTACAGCCTCCTGCCACCCATGGAGGACTTCCGCCGCACATTGTATTGGAATCCGGACGTGACCACGGACAAGGACGGGAAAGCCGTCATCGAGTTCTACAACAACTCCTCCTGCCGCGAGATACAAGTCTCCGCCGAAGGTATCACGACGGACGGAAGGTGCATCTTCAACGAATAAAAGAAATGATGAAACAGAAAATGCAGGCATCACAAGCCAATATAGACTGTTTACAAACGTTAAGTCAACTATTTGCCACCCATCAAAAACTCAAGCCTCTAAAATTCAAATAATTCCATTTTTCATTTGTCAACTCAAAAATTTGGAGAAAACATATGATTGGCGTAACTTTGTAACAAAGTCTAAAACCATAACTCTATCTGCCATGCACATCGTCCGCCTCACCATTACAATCATCCTGTTGTTCCCCACATTCTGTTACGGGCAATCCACTTCCTCGCAAGAAGACAACAAGGAATCGACGTTGGACAGCCTGCTCTCCTGCATGACCCGTGCCATACATGCCACGCGCAACATGTTTCAAGAGAAGGTCTATCTGCACTTCGACAACACGGGGTATTACATGGGCGAGAAGATATGGTTCAAGGCTTACGTGGTGAGGGCGGACGACCGCAGGCCCACCCCCCTGAGCCGTGTGCTCCACGTGGAGCTGGTCAACCCTGGCGGGGAGGTGGTGCAGCGGCGCAAATTGAAAATTGACGGAAAGGGGCAGGCGCGAGGCGACCTGTCCCTTGATTCGCTCTATGGGACGGGATTCTACGAGGTGAGGGCCTTCACGCGCTACATGACCAACTGGGGAGGCGAGGCCTGTTTCTCGCGCGTGTTCCCCGTGTTCCAAAGGCCAAAGGCCGAAGGGCGTTACGAGCCGCGCATAGACGAACGGAACTACCGCCACCGGCTGCCCGACACCCGCGAGGAGGACACCTTGCATACGGAAAGGCTCAACGTGGCCTTCTATCCCGAGGGCGGCGACCTGGTGGAGGGGCTGCCAGGGCGCGTGGCCTTCCTGGCGGGAGACAGGGAGGGGATGCACGTGGCGGCCCGGGGTGAGGTGGTGGACGGCGGAGGGCGGAAGGTGTGCACCGTCTCCTCGGACAGCCTCGGGCGCGGCCTGTTCGCCCTCCCGCAGGCACACAAGGGGCTGAAGCTCCGCCTGCCCGATGGAAGGGGACGGATGAGGGAGTTCGACCTCCCCGTTCCGGTAACGGAAGGTTGCACATTGGAAGCCGGGCTGCTAGACGGCGACTCGGTGACTTTTTCCGTCCGTGCCACGGAAGGGTACAGGGGGCGGCTGCTGGCCTACGCGGTCATGAACTACGGAAGGGTGTGGACGTGCGACACCTTCACCGTGGGCACAGGGTTCCGAAAGGCCTTCCCGAGGGCAAGCATGCCTGAGGGTGTGGGCCAGTTCACCGTCTTCGACGGGGGCGGGCGCATACTCTGCGAGAGGCTCTTCTTTCTGCGCCCGGAACCGGATGCCGGGGACACGATTGTCTTGTCCACCCAAGACCCACGTCCCGTGCCCTGCGGGAAGGTGCGAATCGATGTGCACACCCGACCCGGAACATGCTTCTCGTTTTCCGCCATGGACCGCGCGACGCTCTGCAACGGGAAAAACGGGCAGGTGAAAACCTGGATGCTCCTATCCTCGGAAGTAAAGGGGTATATCCGCAACCCGGAGTATTACTTCGAGGCGGACGACGCGGAGCACCGCAGGGCGGCCGACCTGCTGATGCTGACGCAGGGATGGAGGCGTTACGACTGGGAGGAACTGTCGGGACGCCGCGCTAGACCGGAAATGCAGCCCGTGGAAGACACCCTCCAGGTTTTCGGGAAGCTCCGGGCCACGTCCAAGTCGCTGCCCGTGGACGGCATCCCGATAAGGGCTTACCTCTATAACAAGGGCAGCCATCTCGACGGGAAAACCGTGACCGACAGCACCGGCGGCTACGCCTTCGCGGTGCCGGACATCGCCGGGGAATGGAACCTGCAGCTCAAGGCGGGCGTGGAGAAGCGAAAGAACCGCTACGTCATCGGCGTGGACCGCCGTTTCAGCCCGCCGTCCCGCAACCTTTCACCCTACGAGTGCCAACAGGTTGCGGAACCCCGCGCGAACCTCCGCTTCGCCGAGCCTGAGGAGGAATGGGAGGAGGACACCACCGCCCTGCTCCCGCTCTCGAAGCGCCTGCACAAGCTCCCCACGGTGAACGTGAAGGCCAAGCGGCGGTTCACGGACGGCGCACGTGCCGCATGGCAGTCCGAACGCTCGGGACAACGTTGGGCTGACCTCTTCTATGACTGTGACGAGGAGACGGACAGGATGCTGGACGGAGGAGAGGAAACTCCGGCTTTCCTTGACTGGCTGGAAGAAAAAAACCCGTTTGTGTCAAGACTCTCCATGTCAGATAACGGAGGTGGGGTACGATACAAAGGACACTATGTCGTATGGATTCTGAACAACGAATACTTTTGGTGCGACCTTGATAATGTGCAAGACACAGTCTTAATGACCACCATCAAACTTAGCATCGAACCTTTTCCTATTTTCCTGGACGAGGTGAAATCCGTATATATCACGGAAAATCCCTCGGCATATATTTTCTTCCGCCCCTATACTCCTTTCTCTAAGGAAGTGGTCACCATCTTCGTTTATACCCATTGGGGAGTCCCGCAACGGAACATGGAGAAGGGGGTTCGCCGCACCTATTTCCAAGGCTACAACGTGCCATCAACTTTTGAGATGGAGGACTACAGCCTCATCCCGCCCATGGAAGACTTCCGGAGAACCCTTTACTGGAACCCGGACGTGACCGCAGACGAGGAAGGCAAGGCCGTCATCGAGTTCTACAACAACTCCTCTTGCCGGGAAATCTATGTCTCAGCCGAGGGCATCACACCGGACGGGAGATGCATCTTCAACGAATAGAAAAACATGAAACGAAAAAGCATTTACGTCATCCTCCTGGCGACGGCCTGTTGCTGGACGGCCTGCCGCCCGCAACCGACACCGCTCGAGGCCGCGCTGGAAGCGGCGGGCACGAACCGCCCCGAGCTGGAAAAGGTGCTGGCGCACTACCAAGGCGACAGCCTGAAACTCCGCGCGGCGGAGTTCCTGATTGAAAACATGCCCTGCCACTACGCCTATTCGGGGAAGGAACTCAGGAAATACCACGCCTACTTCGAACGTTTCGCGGCAAGCGCGTGGCGGGGGCCGGGATTCGTCCTCGACTCGCTGCTGGAAGCGGACGGGGCATTCGTCCCGGATTCGTTGCACAAAGTCCCTGACCTGCAGGCCGTGAAAGCGGATTTCCTCATTCGCCACATTGATTTCGCGTTCAAGGTGTGGCGCGGACAGCCTTGGGGACGGAACGTGACGTTTGACGACTTCCTGGAATTCATCCTGCCCTACCGCGTGGGGACGGAAGAGCTTTCCTGCTGGCGCGAGGACATTTACAATCGCTACAATCCTATGCTGGACAGCGTCCGGGCTTCGGCGGACAGTGCCGACGTGCTGGCCGTGGCACAGGTGCTGATGGACTCCCTTTCCACCGGCACCATCTGCTTCACGGGGATGTTCCCCTCCGGCATCACGGTGGGGCCGGACTTGGTGAAATGGCGTTCGGGCAACTGCCGCGAGCTGACCGACCTAGTGACCTACGTGTTCCGCGCGGTCGGCCTCCCCGGCGGATGCGACAAGATGCTGGTGCGCGGGGACAAGAACGTGGCACACTATTGGAACTTCGTGGTGGACGGGGAGGATTCCACCTATTTCGCCTCCATCGGTCCCTCGTCGAAACAGTTCGCCAAGGCCGAAACCTACTGGGATCCCAAGGGGAAGGTCTATCGTGAGACATTCAGCCTGAACCGCACGATATGCAACGACTTGAAGAGGGACTCCACCAACGTGCCCCCGGCGTTCCGACAGCCGCTGATGCGCGACGTCACGGCCGCCTACGCGGGGAGCATCAACCGTTTCCCGCGTATCCCCGCCGACAGCCTTTCCGTTGTTCCCCGCGAAGGCGAGGCGGTCTATCTCTGCCTGGCCTCGCGCGAGTCGTGGGTGCCGGTGGGCTACGGACGTTTTTTGGACGACACGGTACGTTTCGACAACGTGCAAGGGGCGGTGGTGTTCCGGATGGTCATTTACCGTGACGGCCGGATGATATCCCTCGGCGAACCGTTCGAGCTGAACAAGCAAAGCGGCGCCCTTCGCTTTTTCCGCGCCTCGGACGTGCGGCAAAAAGCCGTCTTCCTGCAGAAATTCAAGGAGGATTTCCAGGCGCACATGGTGGGCGGCGTGTTCGAAGCGGACAACCGCGCGGACTTCCGCAACCCCGACACCCTCCACGTCATCACGGGACGCCCGCCAAGGCTGATGAACGTGGTGCGCCTCCCGGATGACACCAAAGCCTACCGCTACGTCCGTTACTACGGGCCGCCCACACGCCACTGCAACATTTCCGAGCTGGCTTTTTTCGCCCCCGGCGCGGAAGGCGACACGCTGCGCGGGCGCGTTATCAGCCCGCCGGGCGTGAACGAGGGGCGCATCGTGAACCAGTTCCACAACGTGTTCGATGGCGACCCCTACACGTCCATGGACTACCGCGAGCCGTCCGGCGGATGGGTAGGCTTGGATTTCGGCCATCCGGTGAGAATCGGGAAAATCGTCTATACGCCACGCAACCGCGACAACTTCATCCGCAAGGGCGACTGCTACGAACTGTTCTATGCTACGGCCGGCGGATGGACCTCGTTGGGCAAACAGGTGGCAGTGTCCGACTCGCTGGCCTATGACGTGCCAAAGGGCGCACTGCTTTACCTGCGCGACCACACACGGGGCGTGGACGACCGCATATTCGAGATGGTGGACGGGAAACAAAAACTATGGTAAACGACGGACGAACCTTCGCAATGTCCTGCGGCAAGGCCGACGCACTCCTCTTCGGGCTGTACCTGTGCCTGTGTGCGGCCTGCTTTTTCCCAAGGACGGCAGGTTTCTCCGACGAATGGCTGTTGCCGAAATGGTATCTTGCCCTGGCCGTGACAGCCGTCCTTGCCATGGCGGAAGGCTACCTTTTCTATATAAAGGGTAGCAATGGGCAAGCAGGGTGCCGGAAGGGACATTCCGAAGTCCCGAGAAGCATGCTGTTTTCCGCGGCCCTTTCCATTGTCGCCACCTTGGAAAGCCTCTACGCCCTGGGGCTTTTCTTCCTCCAAGGCGATGCCGGAGGCATTGGTGCCATGGGCCCGTTTGACAACCCGGCGGGGCTGGCCTTGTGCCTTTGCCTGAGCCTGCCATTCATGTACCACTTTGCACGGCACAGCCGCAGCGGCACTTTGCAGCTGGCGGCATACGCCGCGATGTGCCTTGCAGTGACGACAGTATGCCTGTCCCGTTCGCGGACGGGAATACTTTGTTTGGCCGCTTTTCTGTGCGTAATACTTTTTGTGCGTTTGAAAATCCGCTGGTGGCTGAAGGCTGCATGTGTGGCGACGGTGTGCCTCGGTGCCGCCGTGTTCGCCATGACCCGGAAAGCGGACTCCTCCAGCGGGCGGCGGTTCATCCTCGAACGCAGCTGGGAACTCATCGTCCAAAAGCCTTGGACGGGACACGGGAGGGGCGGATTCGAACGGGAATACATGCAGATACAGGGGCAATATTTCGCCCGACATCCCGAAAGCGGATATGCCTGGCTGGCCGACGAGGTGCGCCACCCGCTCAACGAGTTCGTCCTTGCGTGGGTGGACTACGGCGTGGCCGCGCCCTGCCTGCTCGCGCTGTGTTTCGCGGTTGCCGTTTACCGCCTGGGCAGGCGGAAGGAAGATTTCTCCCCCACCCTGGCCTGTTCTCTTTCCGCCTTGTTCGTCTTCGCCTGTTTCTCTTACCCGTCCAAATACCCTCTGGCCTGGCTGGTGGCGGCATTGGCTTTGGTCAGCCTGGCACGGCGACACCTGCCTGCTAATAAGCGAGGCCGCTTTTGGCAGGTTTTTCCCGTGGCCTTGTGGGCGGCCGCTGCTACCCTGCTGGCGGGAATCGGCGTGGAATACCATTACGAAAGGACATGGAGCCGCGCCGCACGGCGTTGCCTGTACGGGCATTCGGAGCGGATGATGCCGGTATATGCACGACTGCACCGACATTATGCCCGAAACCCTTACTTTCTCTACAACTATGCTGCCGAACAGTTCTACGCGGAAAGGTTTGCCCCCGCGCTGGAAACCGCGAAGGAGTGCCGCGCCTATTGGTCGTCCTACAACCTGGAACTGCTCACGGGCGACATCTGCCGCCACCTGGGACGCCATGAAGAAGCCATCGCCCATTACCGCCAAGCCGGGCACATGTGCCCGGTGCGCTTCGCCCCGCTCGAAGGGCTGTATCATGCTTATAAGGACAGCGGGCAAACGGACAAGGCCGATTCCATCTCCGCCGTCATCCGTGGAAAGAAAGCCAAGGTGCTTTCGCCAGAGGTGGCTAGAATAAAGAAAAATTTTTAATCCTCTCCAAAAGTTTTTCCGCCCCACACCTGCAACTATTGTTGTATATAAAGATTTAAAACTTGTTGTTTAGAATGCTTCCTTCGTCTTTCAAAAGGCTTTGATGCAAAAAGCCGCCCCAAGAAATATTACATTCCCGGGGCGGCCCATTCCCATAAGATGCCTTATACGTCTTAGTTGTTTTCCGGACGGAGTTTGCGGACGGTCTCAGCCGTGCGCCACATTTCGCTATCGTGCAAAGCCTTCAATTCGGCCTGCAACTTCTCACGGTAGTCGGGTTTCGAGTTGGAGTCAATGGAAATCTGCGCCTCGTTGCCCGTCACCACGCTGTGGTACAACTTCTGCATTACCGGCTTGATGGCATCGTGGAACGGCCCCATCCAGTCAAGTGCGCCGCGCTGTGCCGTCGTGGAGCAGTTGGCATACATCCAGTCCATGCCGTTCTTGGCGAACAAAGGCATCAAAGACTGGGTGAGCTCTTCCACCGTCTCGTTGAAGGCTTCAGAGGGAGTATGGCCGTTTTCACGCAACACCTCATACTGCGCCAAGAGCAAACCTTGGATAGCACCCATCAACGAACCACGTTCGCCCGTCAGGTCGGAAGTAGCCTCGCGCTTGAAAGTTGTTTCGAACAAATAACCCGAACCGATACCGATGCCGAACGCCAACACTTTGTCCAGTGCCTTGCCGCTGGCATCCTGATAGACGGCATATGAAGAGTTCAAGCCACGGCCTTCGAGGAACATCGTGCGGAGCGACGTGCCCGACCCCTTCGGAGCCACCATGATGACATCAATATCCTTGGGAGGCACCACGCCGGTGCGGTCGTTCCAGTTGATGGCGAAGCCGTGGGAGAAATACAACGTTTTGCCCGCAGTGAGGTAGGGCTTGATTTTCGGCCACAGCTGCATCTGCGCGGCATCGGAAAGCAACATGCACACGATTGTGCCCTTCTCGGCAGCTTCCTCGATGGAGAACAGCGTCTCGCCCGGCACCCATCCGTCGGCCACAGCCTTGTCGTATGTTTTGCCCTGACGCTGGCCTACGATGACATTGAACCCATTGTCACGCAAGTTGCAAGCCTGACCGGGACCTTGTACGCCATAGCCCAACACTGCAATCGTCTCGTCTTTCAGAATCTCACGAGCCTTCTCCAAAGGAAACTCCTCGCGGGTCATTACATTCTCAATGACACCGCCAAAATTCATTTCTGCCATTTTCTGTTTTCTTGTTTTTATGCGGCTGATGCCGCGTCCTTAATGATTAAACTATCTTTTTCCTTATTATATCCACGCGCAAAGTTAGCAAATTATTCCATATTGCGCGAAAATAAATGCTATTTGTTAGCAAATTTAATTTTGCTGCGACAAACCACTTCGCCTTCCGCGTTGTCGCCGCCCACGTTCTTGCGCACTTCGATGTCGATTGTGCCGTCGGCATTCTCCTCGCGGAAGAAACTCAGCACGTCGCCAAAGTAGCTCTCGGCCACGTAGGCCATCTCGAACCGGCGGATGACATGCCCGGCATACCATTCCTTCGGGAAAAGGTCCAGCACATGTTCCATGTACTTGATGCTGTTCACATGCCCGTTGATGTCTATGTCGTTATAATACATCTCCACGGAGCGCACGGGCATGCAGGAGCCTACTTTGATGCGCCCGGGCTTTTCAATCGGGCAAGGCTTCTCCGTCTCGATGTAATCCACGATGCGGTCGCCATGCAACGTCAACAGGTCGGCGGGCTTCCGCGTGTCCAGGTTAATCATGGCCCACACGGAGCGGGCATAGCCATATACTTTGCCGTCCTTGCCATAAATGGCGAAGTTGCGGTCGGTGAACAACCGATATACATTCTCCACCCATGTGTCCACGGAGAACGTTTCATACTGCGCGGGCATCTCTTCCATTTCCACGGCCAGCCGGGAGAGCACCCACGTGTAATTGCTCTCGTTCAGTTCGGAAATGCCGAAACCGCGTTCCGAGGCATGGAAGCCCGCGCAGTTCAGCAAATGGTTTCCCAATACGCCCATGAACAACCGCCCTGTGAAATCCACATGGAACGGTTCGGCCACAAAAGAATACGTGCCTATTTTGTTATCTTTCATTTGCCATTCTCCTGATTGCCGTTCTGCTGTGCCTCATACGTGCGCCGCCTTTCTTCCAAGAACGCGTCGAGATATTCCGTGCGGCTCTTGGTGATGGCAATGCGCCCCGAACGCACATACTGCAACACACATTGGTATTCGTTCAACGCATAATAAAGGGACATGATGTCTTCCGTCAGCCCTTTCTTGCTCACCACGGTGTAGGTGGGGTTAACTTCCACGATTTGCGCTCCGTGGTGGCGCACGGCCGACGAAATGGCCGGATTCTCCAGCACGACAGGCGTGGAAAGCTTGTAGAGCGCCACTTCCTGGATGAAAATCTCATCGTCCGTGAAGTAGTGCGCCTGAAGCACGTCGATGCGCTTCTCAATTTGCTTCGTGATGATTTGTATCTGCTCTTCCGTGCTCCAGCACGTGATGGTATATTTGTGTACTCCCTTGATGCTGGATGCCGACACGTTCAGGCTCTCGATGTTTACTTGGCGGCGGGTGAACACCGCCGTCACCTGGTTCAGCAATCCGGCAAAGTTCTCGGAAAACACAATCAACGTATAGAATGTCTTCTTTTCCTGTTCCATGTCTCTTAAACTCCGCTTTTAATAGTCCAACACCATGTCGTCCACGTCGTTGCCCGGGCAACACATCGGGAGGACGCGCCCCTCTTCGATGACGGCCACCTGCAACAGGTAAGGCCCCTCCGTGTCAATCATTTCCTGGATGGCGCGTTCCAAGTCGCCGCGCTCAACCACCGTGCGGTTGGGTATGCCGTAGGCCGATGCGATCATGTTGTAGTCCGGGTTCATCATCGGCGTGAAAGAATAACGTTTCCCGAAGAACATTTCCTGCCACTGGCGCACGTTGCCCAGATAGTTGTTGTTGAGCAGGATGATTTTCACCGGGCTGTGCTGTTCCATGATGGTCCCGAACTCTTGCAACGTCATCTGTATGCCGCCGTCGCCCACAAAGAGGCAGACCATGCGTTCAGGCGCACCGAACGTGGCACCGATGGCCGCCGGAAGCCCGAAGCCCATCGTGCCCATGCCGCCGGAAGTGACGATGCTGCGCTTTTGGGAAAACTTGAAATAGCGTGCGGACAACATCTGGTTCTGTCCCACATCGGTCACTAGAACAGCTTTGTTGTCCGTCATTTCCGTCACCTTGCGCACCACTTCGCCCATCTTGATGGGGCCTTCGCCCGGATGAATCTCCGGTTCGATGACCACTCTTTTCTCTTCGTCCAAGTGCTTCTGGAAACTCCCGACCCACTCCTTGTGGTCGTTGGGCTCCACCAACGCCAGCACTTCGGCCAGCGTCTGCTTGCAGTCGCCCAACACGGCCACATCCACCGGCACGTTCTTGTTGATTTCCGCCGGGTCGATTTCAAAATGAATCTTTTTGGCTTGTGTGGCATATGTGCTCAACTTGCCCGTGATGCGGTCGTCGAAACGCATGCCCACGGCAATCAGCACGTCGCATTCCTGCGTCTTCACGCTGTTGGCCACGCTGCCGTGCATCCCCAGCATGCCCATGTTCAGCGGATGGTCGGAAGGCAGGGCCGAAAGCCCCAGCAACGTGCATCCTGCGGGAATGTCGGCACGTTCAATCAACGTCCGCAGTTCTTCCTGCGCGCCGCCGATTTCCACGCCTTGGCCCACCAGGATGAACGGGCGCTTGGCCCCGTTGATCAATTCGGCCGCCTGGCGCACTGACTCCGGGTCGGTCTTCGGCACCGGCACATAGCTGCGGATAAAATCAATGTGGCACGGCTCGTAGTCCACCATGCCCACTTGGGCATTCTTGGCAAAGTCCAGCACCACGGGGCCCGGACGTCCGCTCTTCGCGATGTAAAATGCCCGGCTCACCGCCCAAGCCACGTCTTCCGGACGGCGAATCTGATAGGCCCACTTGCTGATGGGCTGGGTCACGCCGACCAGGTCGCATTCCTGAAATGCGTCAGAACCCAGCATCGACGTGCCGACTTGTCCGGCAATCACCACGATGGGCGTACTGTCCATCATGGCATCCGCGATGCCGGTCACCGTGTTCGTGGCTCCCGGCCCGCTGGTCACCAGGCAGACGCCGACTTTCCCCGACACGCGGGCATAGCCTTCGGCCGCATGGGTCGCCGCCTGTTCGTGGCGCACCAAAACATGATTCAATTTGTCCCTATATCCATACAAGGCATCATAAACCGGCATGATGGCCCCGCCGGGGTAGCCGAAAAGGGTGGTCACCCCTTCGTGCTCCAGCGAGCGCATCAGAGCCTCAGAGCCTGTGATTCTTTCTTTTGCCATACACCTTTTATTATATATGTGTGTGTTAATCTATGATACGTACCCCTCCCTTGTCGGCCGAGCTTACCATTGAGGCGTAAGCCTTCAGCGACTTCGGCACAACACGCTTGCGCGTCATCGGCCTTTGCGGACGGGCGGCCAATTCCTCATCACTCAGTTTCACGTTGATGCTCCGGTTCGGGATGTCAATCTCGATAATGTCGCCATCCACGATTTTCCCGATGTTGCCTCCGGCTGCGGCTTCCGGCGAAATGTGCCCGATGCTCAGTCCCGACGTGCCGCCCGAGAAACGCCCGTCGGTAATCAGTGCGCATTCCTTACCCAGGTGGCGGCTCTTCAGGTACGAAGTCGGGTAAAGCATTTCCTGCATGCCCGGGCCGCCTTTCGGACCTTCGTGGGTGATGACCACCACGTCGCCGCTCACCACGCTGCCGTTCAGGATGCCCTCGCAGGCGTCTTCCTGCGAGTCGAACACCTTGGCCGGCCCGCTGAAATGCCAGATGCTTTCGTCCACTCCGGCGGTTTTCACCACGCAACCGTCCTGGGCGATGTTGCCGAACAGCACGGCCAGTCCGCCGTCTTTGCTGTAGGCGTGCGCCACGTCGCGGATGCATCCCGCCGCGCGGTCGGTGTCCAAGGTTTCGTAGGTTTTGTCCTGGGAGCCCATCTTGTTGCTGAACACGCCGCCGGGCGCGCTGCTGTAAATCCGCCGCGCTTCGGGGTCGATGCCGGCTTTCATGATGCTGTATTTCTCGATGTCTTCGCCCAAGGTGTGTCCGTTGACCCGTTTGCACGACAAGTCCAGCAAGTCCGCCTTGGCCAGTTCGCCCAGGATGTTCAGGATGCCCCCCGCGCGGTTGCATTCCTGGATGGAAAATTTCTGTGTGTTGGGGGCCAGCTTGCACAGGCAAGGCACCTTGCGGCTCAGCGCGTCGATGTCGGCCATCTTGAAGTCCACGCCCGCTTCGTTGGCCACGGCCAGCAGGTGGAGCACCGTGTTCGACGAGCCTCCCATGGCGATGTCCAGCGTCATGGCGTTGAGGAAAGCCTGCCGCGTGGCGATGCTTCGCGGCAACACGCTCTCGTCGCCTTCCTCATAGTATTTCAGCGCGTTTTCCACGATGAGTTTCGCCGCGTCGCGGAACAGTTGGATGCGGTTCACGTGCGTGGCCAGCACCGTGCCGTTGCCCGGCAAGGAAAGGCCGATGGCTTCCGTCAGGCTGTTCATCGAATTGGCCGTGAACATCCCCGAGCAGCTTCCGCAGCCCGGACATGCGCATGCCTCTATCTTCTGCATCTCCTCGTCCGAAACGGAAGTGTCGGCGGCTTTGATCATCGCCGTAATCAAATCCGCATTCTCGCCGTTGATTTTATGCGCTTCCATCGGGCCGCCCGACACGAACACCGCAGGGATGTTCAGCCGCATGGCCGCCATAAGCATGCCCGGCGTGATTTTGTCGCAATTGGAGATGCAAATCATGGCATCGGCCTTATGGGCGTTGACCATGTATTCCACGCTGTCGGCGATGATGTCGCGCGAAGGCAGGGAATAGAGCATTCCGTCGTGCCCCATGGCGATGCCGTCGTCAATGGCTATCGTGTTGAATTCCGCCGCATAACAGCCCAGGTTCTCGATTTCCGCCTTCACCAGCTGGCCGATTTCGTGCAGGTGCGTGTGTCCCGGCACGAACTGGGTGAATGAATTGACGATGGCGATAATGGGTTTGCCAAACTGTTCACGTTTCATCCCGTTGGCCACCCACAAGGCGCGGGCTCCCGCCATACGGCGTCCTTCTGTGCTTTGCGCACTACGTAGCTTGTGTTTCATCTCTTTATTTCGTTTTTATCCTTTTCCTATAATCTTCCAAGCCTGCAAATTTAACCTCTTTTTTCATATTAGGCAAAAGTTTGGGGGATTATTTTGTAGGGACGATTGGAAATAATCAAAAACGGCGCACCTCATCCGGAAAATCGTAACCAATCACACGGGTTTAATTTAAGACTGTTATATCCCGGCAGTTCTTATGCTATCGGCTTCCTTCTATTTCCCATTCATAAATACCCGCCGAATTGTCCGCCGGAAGCGTCACCTCCAGTTTCATGGCCGAAGTTTCCACAGGAGCGAAACGCACCGTGTTGCCCACGCCCTTTTCCATGCCATACGCCCCTTCCGCTTCCACGGGCATCCACCGCCCCCGGCTGTCTTTGTAATAGAGATTCCACGCTTGTGGCACCCGGCAACCGCCCCAGGGGGCGTCGTCAAACCAATACACCGTGGAAGAAACGGCTTTCACCGGCTTCGGGAATTCATACGAAAGCCATTCCGTCGTTCCTTTCCTGGGCCACCAATGGTAGTAAGGCACGGAACGGTCGTTGGCATCCGCAGGCACCAGCCGGTCATTCACCGCCGGCAGTGCCGCCGTCTTGTAAGAAGCATCCACCTTGCTTTGGGAAGCCGGTGTCGGGGGGAGTGCGGGCGAGCTAGCCTCTACGTCCTGTGGCAACCACACCATCATGTTGCCTGCTCCACGGTGCGCCCAGGCATAATATGGAATCAATGTCAGCTTCACGTCCTTGGCCGTCAGTTTGCCTTCTGCATCGTAAGCCAGGATTTGTGCTTCCGTCTGCATTTCCGTCAGGCCATAGAGCAAGTCTGGTCTTTCCACCGCCTCGAGCTCCGGTTGCCGGTTCAGCAGGATGTTCCTGATGTTGAAGTCGTTGTCCGGCCATTCAGCGCAATAGACCAACGGGCCGCGCTCCACGGCCACCCGTCCACGGTCGGCAACCACTTTCGTGTTTGCCTTCACCACGCGCGGTTCCATGTCGAAATGCACGTCCACGCGGTCGCCGGCCTTCCATTTGCGTTCGATAGTGAAATATCCTCCCTGCAATTCGCCTTCCACCGGCCTGCCGTTGAGTGCCACGGTATAGCCCAAACGCTTGCCGTCGGCATAGCGGTACAAGTCGCTCGGCACGACTTGTCCGCGCACCCATCCTGGGATGCGGATTTTCAGCGCAAATGTTCCCGCACGGTTTTTCTTCACGACCACCGACACGTTACCATTCCAAGGATAGCGCGTGTCTTGCGCCAGGACGACGTTTTTGTTCCCCACTTCCACCTCGGCTTCATTCGCCATGAACAGGTTCACGTACAGGCTGTCATCCCTCACGGCGTACACATAACCCGGAAGCGAGGGAATAAAGCGGCAGATGTTCGACGGGCAGCAAGCGCAGCCGAACCAGGCTTGACGTTGGTGTTGTCCCATGCTCTCCAACGGGTTGGGATAGAAAAAGCTGCCACCGTCCAGCGAAACGCCGGAAAGCAAGCCGTTATATAAGGTGCGCTCCAGCACGTCGTAGTATTTGGACTCGCCATGCAGGAGAAACAAGCGGTGGTTGACATACACGTTGCCGATGGCCGCGCAGGTCTCGCAATAGGCCGACATGTTGGGCAATTCGTAGTTCGCCCCGAACGCCTCGCCGTCGGATGTCGCCCCGATGCCGCCGGTGATGTAATACTTCTTTCCCACGATGTTCTCCCAAATCCGGTCAATGGCATGCACGTAAGCCGTGTCGCCCGTCAAGGCCGCCACGTCGGCCATGCCTGCATACATGTAAGTGGCCCGCACGGCATGCCCCACGGCCTCATCCTGTTCCACCACCGGCTTGTGCGCCTGACTGTAAGCATCGCGCCGTGACGTATGCCCGCGTTCGTCCAGGAAAAACTTGGCTTCATCCAAATATTTCTTGTCTCCTGTCGCCAGGTAAAGCCGTGCCAAAGCCATCTCGGCAATCTGATGTCCGGGTACGCGCACCAGCTGTCCTTCGTCCGGGCCGATTTCGCGGCACACGCAGTCGGCATAACGGATGGCGATGTCCAGGAAGTTGCGCTTCCCTGTGGCTTGGTAATGTGCCACGGCGCCTTCCACCATGTGGCCAAGGTTGTAGAACTCATGGCTCAGTTCCTCCACTTTCTCCCAACGTTTTCCACCTGCCCATTCGTGGGGGTGGCGGGGATTCATCGTGCGGGCGGTGTAGAGGTAACCGTCCGGCTCCTGCGCGGCGGCCACAAGCTCCAACACGCTGTCGATATACGCCTCCAACTTCTTGTCGGGGTAAGTTTGCAACAAATAGCTCGCCCCTTCGATGGTCTTATACACGTCAGTGTCGTCGAACGGCAGGCCTCCCACCTTGTATTCCTCGCTGGGATGGGCCGCTTTGACGAAGTTCTCGTAACGCCCGGTCTCCTCGCATTTGCTGAAAGCCAACGGAATCGTCACTTCCCGGCTCGCCTTGATCCGTTGACCCCAAAATCCGTCGGTCACCTTCACCGAAGTGAAAGGCACCGGCGAATAGGGATAACCGTGGCGCACGTCCTGCGCCTGCACCTCTCCGAATGCCAAACCTGCCCATAAGGCAAACCATACTTGTGTTTTCATGTCTTTTAGTTTTTCCTTTTCTCATCTTAATCTACAAAGGTATATCATTTCTTAGCAATCCTCTCCGTGTATTCCATCTTTTTTTACCATTCCTGACGTTTTTCCACAAATAGACAGGAGCCATTTCCGTACACCAACAGCAAACAGAACACCCTCCAGTAAACTATATTTGTGCATACGACAGAAAAACACTACCTTTGGAGACAAAAGAAAAAACAATAGCAACTCATACACAATGATGAAATTCATCTCATGGAACGTCAACGGGCTGCGGGCTTGTTGCGAAAAAGGATTCAAAGACACATTCGCCACGCTGGATGCGGACTTCTTCTGCCTGCAGGAGACCAAAATGCAGGCCGGGCAGCTCGACCTGGAATTCGAAGGCTACCGGGCTTATTGGAATTACGCAGAAAAGAAAGGCTATTCCGGCACGGCCATCTTCACCCGCCACGAGCCTCTCAGCGTGGCTTACGGCATCGGGCAAGAGGCACACGACAAAGAGGGACGGGTCATCACCCTCGAAATGCCCGGTTTCTACCTTGTCACCGTCTATACGCCCAATTCACAGGACGGCCTGAAACGGCTGGACTACCGCATGGAATGGGAAGACGAGTTCCGCGCCTATCTTCTCGGGCTGGACGCACGGAAACCTGTCATCGTCTGTGGCGACCTCAACGTGGCACACAAGGAAATCGACCTGAAAAACCCGAAAAGCAACCGCAAGAACGCGGGCTTCACCGACGAGGAAAGGGCGAAATTCGGCATCCTGCTGGACAGCGGCTTCACCGACACTTTCCGCTACTTTTATCCCGAACAAGAAGGCATTTACTCTTGGTGGTCCTACCGTTTCAAAGCGAGAGAAAAGAACGCGGGGTGGCGCATCGACTATTTCCTCGTGTCGAAACGCCTGGAACAGGAACTCAAAAGTGCCGCCATCCATACGGACATCTTCGGCTCAGACCACTGCCCCGTGGAAGTGGATTTGTTCTAAGACCTGTCCCGCCTACCCGGCGGAACAGGCCTGAAATCGGGGCAGTAGAAAATTAGTGGGGAAGAACGGTTTCATGCTCCCCCGTTGATATGCTGCGACAGATTTGAAATCAAGCAAGCAAAGAGTTTGTCCGTCCGGAGGCAAAACTCCTCCGCCTTGCAGGGGAGGTGGCCCGCAGGGCCGGAGGGGTTTCCCATGCACAAGAGTGACTTCTCCCCTTTTTCCGACCCGTTCATGTTGTCCGTGGATGCGTCCGGTGTTGTTCCCGTGGGCGTGAGACCCCCTCCGCCCCTTCGGGGCTCGTCCCCCTGCGAGGCGGGACAGTTTTTCATGGCCATCCGCATGGAGAGCAGAAGGGGCGTTACGTCCCGCGCAGATTTTATTAAATCCCCACTATATTTCGACTGCGCCGGTATCCGCCGGTGTGGACTTGATATAAGGTCCGCCGTCATATACTGGGATGACGATGGAAACTGTTGGTTTCATGGCATATCCTCCGATTGTGCGCGAATATATTTCACCGCTTCTTCCAGCATGGCATCTTTTCCTTGGCGGATGGCTTCCGGGTCGGGATAGACGTACTGGTCAATCTTCACCCCGCCGGGATAGGTGCATGTCCCGTCCGGCCAATAGACACCTTGCCCGGTGATTCGGGTTGCTACTCCTGACACGAAGGGGACGTACAGGACAAGCCCTAGGGTTCCACACGTAGGCTCGCCGATGACGTGTCCCTTGGGGGCGTTTCCTATTACCGTGGCCACACGTTCCGCCGCACTCATGGCCAACCCGTTGACCAACACCACAGCCGTACCTTTATAATAATCCGGATTTTCAGTTCCGAACAGTTCCACATTGGGATTCTTCCGGAAGATGCCCGGTTGCCAGTAGTCGGCATAGGTGTAATAGAATACGGCTTTAGGGTGAGGATACAGGAAAGAGGCAATGGTGTTCGAGCAGGTCCATTCCTTGGGATAACCCCTCATGTCGAAGATGATGCCCTTGCAATTTTCCGCCCTTTTCATGTGTGTCCGGAGTTCTTCCGAATTCAACAGGGTGATGTCAAGATACAGGATGCTGTCCTTCAGCATGCGGGACGGTTCATGAATGGGTGTTTCCACGTTCTTCCCTTTTTCCCAATAACGCTCATTGACATTGTGGATGGCCACGTCCATGCTTTCGTTTCCACGCTCTATGGTATAGATTACGGAATCCCCGTCGAAACCGACATAATATATGGCATATTGGTCGGCGGAGCCGTCGCCGAGATTATTGTAAATGCGTTTTTCTTTCCTGATTTCCGCAATGGACTTATGGTTGACGGCCACAATCACATCCCCTTCTTGCAACTCGCAACTGTCCACGGGCTGGCGAAAGATATCTGTGATGACGACCTTGTCGTCCTTAAGAACGCAGTCAAATGGCAGCCATGTGGTAGATTCTCCCCGCATGGCATCGGCAGCCTTCTTTTTCTTGAAACCATAAAAATCACTGTGCGTGTCCCTCAATTCGCAGGTAATCCTGACACAGGCTTCCTCGAACGCCTCCCGGTCGCGCGCGGCGGCGAAGAGGCGGATGTAATCCGGCAGAATCCGTTCCCATTTCTCTTCCATCTGGTACATGTAGGGATGGAAATAGTACATCATGTTCCAAAATCGGAACAGCCCCAGCATGCGGTAGCCGTCATCGGAAGGGGGGATGCTGTCGTAGCAGGTCTCATTATAGAAATAGGTGTGCCGTACTATGTCCTGCATGTATCCGAGATAGTAACACGGTTCCCCGCTACTGTTTTCCTGCAGGTCCACCAGACGGCGGTACAGCCTCCTTTCCTTTTTGTATGGCCTTATCCAGTTGAAATGCACCTGCGCCACAATGGAATCCGCCATCGGGGTGAAACGTTCCTCCTTGCCGCGTTCCGGCAACCACTGCATCAGTTCTTTTACGAACTCCCTGTCGTTTCTTGTGGACAATGCGGCGGGTAGCATCCTGAAGAGTTGGTAGTTCCAGTCGTATTGTCCGGAACGGACTGCCGGATGGCGGTATTTATACAGACCCCACACTTTGCAGATTAGAACCAGACGCTCAACCTCCACGTCCGTCAGAGGCTGGTCCCGGAAACTGAACATGGAAGAGGTGTCGAACTCGTGATCGGTATTGGCCGGCGGCAAGGGACAGCATTCATCCATCGGTTTGCCATCCAGTAATACATTGATGTTCCTCAGGTATGTTGCCCCCCTTTGGCTACCTTGTACTGTGATGCGAAACATCAACGACAATTTATCCATAGACTTGACAAACGGCCGTGTGATGTTAATCCGTTGCCATTCAGAAGAGGGGCCGACATAGACCGGATTGTCCGTAGCTTTCTGTCTTATAGTCAAAAAGAAATGGTTTGCGAATTACACAAACGGAACTTGAGAGTTAGAAGTGACTCTAACTCTTCTTT
>CALULT010000025.1 GCA_944321565.1 uncultured Paraprevotella sp.
CCGCAAGTTCACGCCCGACCAGTTGGTGAACTATCGCCAAGTGGAAGCCGTGGCAGCCGCTGAGTGATATATATAAATAGGTATAAGGAGGGAATGCGCGGGGCATGAGTTCTGCGTATTCTCTCCTTATGAATTGTAGGAGATTTCATGTCTATGAAAGAAATGGCTTGTTCATATTCATGCTATCTCGCGCTTTTCTGCCGCCCTCCCTTCCTTCTTTCATTCTTCTTTCCATTTCTTCTTTTTGGGCTTTGGCTACTTGCTGTGGCGATGGTGTTTTTCCAGTCACGGCATACTTTCAGGCTGTCTTTTCTGCCCTTGTTCGCGGATGGGGGAATGTGGCGTAGTAGAGGTTCCGGTCCTTGAAGAACTGCTGTTTGTCACGTTGCATTTCCACTAGGATTTGTTTTTTCTTTGAACGGATTGGAAAGTGGCGTGTATGCTGTGTTGGCAGCTGTCGGAAGAAAGAACATTCGTAAACCAATTTAAAGAAAAGAAAAAGATGAAGAAATGGATACTGGCGGGAAGCGCATTCGCCTTTGCCGCGTGCCTATGGGCGCAGGAACCGCAAGAGATACGTGGAATCATAGAAGAGTCCCGCGATTCCGTTTGGTATGCCGGACAAGTGAAGGCATGGGACAGAGTGGTGATGCAGGATACGTTGGACGAGAAGGCTTGGCGCAACCTTTTCGAGGCCGCGAAGGGGCTGTCGATGGTGGCTCCCCGTGAGGGCGGGAAGGCCATGCAAGCGGTCTTGGCCCGGATGGAGCAAGCCATCCCCGGGACTTTCACCTATAATATCTCAGCCTATCGGGTCCAGCAAGGACCGGACAATGCTTTTGCGGAAAAGGCCCTGAAACAGTTGCCTGCCGACATCAGGGACCGGGGCTATGATGCCATTTTGGGCTACTTGTGGATGATGGGCGATGCGGACGGAGAGGGCGAACGGGCGGACTTGTTCAACGACATTCTCCGACGGCAGTACGAACACGGGAAATACCCCTCGTTCATTCTCCGTTACGATTACAACCAACTGCAGGGGATGGACGAAGGCGGTCTCTTTTTCGGGAACGGCGACATGGATTTGTATGGCAAGGTGATGCTGCAGCGGGTGCTTGGAGTGGACACGGACAAGGTGCTGGTCGTGCTTCCCATGTTGGGGATGCCTTCTTATCGCAATGCCTTGTGCCGCAAGCTGGGCATACCTTCTTTCCCGACGCGCAAGGTGACGACGGAGGAAGAGTATGAGAAGGCTTTGTGCGACATGGTGGAGTATCTGATTCGGGAAACGGGACGGCCGGGATATTTCGCCACTGGCGCACGACGTCCCCTTGAGAACATCGCCGACAAGCTCTACAACGAAGGCTTGGTATATAAATACAGTGAGCGTCCCTACGACAACATCGCGGCGGCCAAACGGCATGTGGAGCAGGATTACCATTTCGATTACTTGACCGAACCCGAGTTCAGGAAAGAAACCTGGTGGTCCGGAAGTGAAGGCTTGCAGCTGAACTACACCGTGATGCTGGCCCATCTGGTGAGGTCGTACCGGGAAAAGGGAGAGGATAAGAAGGCGGAGCGGCTCTACCGCATCCTTCGGGCTTCCGTGGAGAATGGGCATTTCTCCGAAGAACGGAAAAAGGTATATCTGGATTATCTGGAACGATGGCGATGAGGGCTTGGTTTAGGAAAACTTATAAGCTCCTTCCGGACGAGGGACTGATGATGCGGGTGGGGTGGCACGATGACGAGAAGGCGTTCGACGAGCTCTACCGCCGCCATGCCCGCCGCCTGCAGGGCTTCTTCTTTCGGATGCTGGGCGGCGATGGGACGCGGGCGGCGGATTTCATGCAGGAGACTTTTCTTCGTGTGTGGGATGCCCGTGGGCGTTACGAGGCGGGGCGGGGATTCAGCCCTTGGATGTTCACGCTGGCTTATAACCTTTGCCGCAACGAATACCGCCGGCTTGACACGATGTCCGTCGGGGCGGAGTGGGATGAAGACTGCGGGGCCGGTTACGAGACGCGGGAAGAGTTGCGAATGGACACGGAGGATTTCGACCGTGCTTTGCGGGCCGAATTACAGCGTTTGCCTTTCGGCCGGCGGGTCTTGTTCGCCCTCCGTTATGAGGAGGAACTCACCGTTCCGCAAGTGGCTGCGGTGCTGGGCGTTCCCGAGGGCACGGTCAAGTCGCGGCTCCACTATCTACTTCAACATTTGAGACAAAAATTGAAAGCGTATGAAAGACTTTGAATCACAAGTGGCCCGTGCGGCCGTGCGTTTGCGCGATGGTGAGAACGGCAGTCTGTCCGTGAAACCCAATCCGCGCCGTCCACGCCGTTTGTCGTGGGGATGGATTGCCACGCCGGCGGCAGCTGTGGCCGGCATATTCATAGGTGTGGAAATCGGGCGAATGTCCGGGGCCTCTATGCCTGTCACGGCGCAAGTGTGGGATACGGTTGTGGAGCACCGTGTGGTGTACGACACCGTGACGCTGGTTCGGCAGGAAGGCGTTGCGGTCGTGCAATCAGGAGTGGGACGGCAGACCCCGTCGCCTTCTCCAGAGTCGGTGCAGCCTGCCGTTCCCGATGTTGCGGAAGGGGGCGCATTGTCTTCCTCCGATACGCTCGGGAGGTGCATTTTGGACGACGGGGTGGACTATTCCTTGCTTTGCGAGGCCGTGTGGTGATGTCAAAGTGTCATCCTGTTTATTTGTCAAAAGCGCGCGAGAATCGCGCGGACGGAGGGAAGGAGGGAGTGGATGAAAATACGCGATTCTCGCGGTGTGGCGTGAATGCAGGATGACACGGAATCCCGGTTTTCGCTTCCGTCCTGTCGTGGCAGAAAAGGTTTTGAGCGGACAACTTGTGCGGACGTGTCAGCCTGAGGGGGAAACTGCGGGCAAAAAGTCAGCCGGGTTTTGTAAGCGGAGTGGCTTCATCCAGAAAGAAAAATCGGTTTGAAGCCTCGGTTTCCTTGCTTTTCGGCCTCCTGAATATTTCTTTGCTGAAAGAAAATTCATTTTGTGCCATCAAAAAAGTGGTGGGATTGGAAGATAATTGTATCATGCGTTTTCCGGTTTCGCTTTCTTTCTTGTGTGAGTGTGGCCGTGCTAACTGAAGCTGTTGATTAGCAATTGGTCGATTTCCTTTATGAAAGACAAGTCGTTGTTATGCTTGTTTGACAAGTAGATGTTTCTGATTTCGTTTTTGGAATGTTCTTCCAAACTGCCAATGTCCAGCATATGGGATTTGTTCAGGTCGTTTGGCTCGAACTTGTTCAGCCCGTTTCCGTATTCCCTTCCTGAAGTTGAGAATAGCATTTTGGCCGTGCCGGAAATCAGATAAGCGAACAACAAATCTGCGTCAACTCCAAACAAGTTGCGGTTGACATACACGCAGTGGAATGTCGTGAGGTTGACTATGGAGGTCTCGTTCCGGATGAATTTCAGTCCGTTCCGGTTGAACACTCCTACCCAGATAGGGGATGGCGGTCGTTTTTCCATGGCATACCAAGGTTTTCTTTTTGATGTGAGGAACCTTTCGTTGATTTTTTCAGTCTCGCCGAGTTCGATATATGTCATGGTTTCCTTGTCTTGGAGATTTTGCGGGTTGAAGATATATACGTCTTTCCCGCTCTCCTGAAGCCTGCGGAAATCGTTTTCAGTGAAACACAATCCTGTAATGTCAGTGGAGTGGCAGATGCAGGGTTGCAGGTTGTCCCGGATGATTCCAAAGCGTTGCATTTTAGGCAGGCTGAATGAAAAATAGTTATTAGCCCCTGTGGCTATTCCCCGCATGACCTTGGCATAAGTGCTAAACGGGGTCAAGTTCTTAAATTCAGGTAAAGTAAGGGGGTGGTAATAGTTTCTCCATTTGGTTTC
Organism: uncultured Paraprevotella sp.; assembly: GCA_944321565.1. GTDB lineage: Bacteria > Bacteroidota > Bacteroidia > Bacteroidales > Bacteroidaceae > Paraprevotella. Next base: position 3,884 of record CALULT010000025.1, read on the forward strand.
GGCTTGTATGTTTTTGATGTCATAGACATAGTCGGCGGTTCTGTTGTTAGGATAAGAAGCTATAATCTGTTCTGCTTTGTCCAGTCCTGCCGCATCTCTAATGTATGTGAATGCAATTTCGCCGTTATGGTTGTCGTTGGCACATAGGATGATGGCGGAAGTGGTGAGGGCATCGTCAAATATGTTTTCATTGAAGTCAAATATGATGATGTGGCGGAGTTTTCCGGAGTTTATGAGATGCTTTTTTATCAGCACTCCGTAGTCGGCATTCATGAACTCGGACGGAACGATATAGGCGCATCGTCCACCTTCTTTGAGCTGGCTGACGGATTTTAATAAGAAAAGCGCATACAGGTTGGTTTGTAGGTTAAGTCTAAGATTCAGGTGCTTGTTGACTTCGGGGACGGCTTTCCTGTTGTCATAGTCGTGGAATTTGAAATAGGGCGGATTGCAGATGATGCCGTCATATCTTGTGTCCCATTCGCTGCAGATATAATCTTGCAGGGAAAAATGGAGAGCTGGGTTGCCTTTAAATACAGTGCGGGCCTGGTCGCCAATTATGTTATCGGTTTCAAAACCCGTGATGCGAATCTGAGGCTTCTCTGAAAGCAATATTCTTGAGAATATCCCTAACCCGAATGCCGGTTCCAGCACGTCGGACAGCCTTTCGTTGCCCAGCAGCCAGTCCGACATGATGCGGGCGATTCTTGTCGGGGTGAAGAACTGGGCGTGTCTTTTCCGATGCTCGAGGCTGATGCATTCTGAGTAATGGCGTTCTATGTCGTTCGTGGTGTCCATTAACGTCCTGCATTATCAAGTTGAAGGATTGTATTTAGGTTCTCAACGTTTAAATATGCCGTTCCGCCTTGGAAAGACACGTAATAGAGCAGCCGTCCGCGCCCCATTTCTCTCCTGATGCTATGGTGCTCGGGCTCGTCAACTTTGTACGCGATTTCAAGTCCGGCATTAGAACGTATTTTGATGGTCGTCTTGTTTTGGTTCTTTGTGTCCTGTTCCACGGAAAATATGCTCCCCTCGTTATCGCTATTGGCGATGATTCCGAGTATTTGTTCAAAGGAGATTCCATAGACTTTGTCGAAAAACACTTGGAAATAGTAATGGGGGACATTGAATGTTTCAATCCACTTATAGACGACCTTTATGTCTTCGACTTTCGGGGTGATGGACAGGTAGTCCCGTTTTTGTATTTCCTTGATATGTTTTTTTAGCGTTTTGAGTTTTTCGTTCAGGATTGTTAGTTCGTGGGAAGAATGCCATCCGGGAACCTTGAAGTCTGTTGCATGGATGGTGTCAGGATTGATGGCATTGAGTATAGTGATGTACTTTTTACGTGTAGGATGGCATAGCATTGCGGAATATGATGACAAGATTTCGTCTTTGAGTGCCATGGAAAGCGAGATGTTCCGTTCCGTTCTCTGATTCATGGCTTCTTCATATTTGTCAATGAGAAATGCGCTGGATCTTACTTCTATGCCGGCTATGGCTTTCTTTACATAATCGTTGATTTCATCATGGGGTATTTTACTGATGTCCGTGCCTAAATCCGCTCTGTAATCTTTCTTTTTGAAGATTAACAGGTCGGGACGTTTTCCTATGGTGTCCAGTTCGTTCTGGAATTCCTGGTAGAAGTCATCAAAACCGTCATCTCCGGCTACCAAATCGTCATTTTTCCCATAATGTACGGCCATAAAGTCATGGAACGTGCTGTTAATAGCTTCCATGACGAGTTTCTCAGCCCAATCTCCTTGCTCTTTGTTGGTAATAAAGTTGGAAGAAGCTTGGGTGGGTTTGTTTGCAGGTGTTCTTTCTTGCGAAAAGTCCACCAATTCGATTGGTATGTTTGCGATTAACGTCTTTATTCGCTCTAGATATGTCATATTCGCATGCTGTTGATGCTGTGGTTATGCAAAGGTAAATAAAAAACGGCACTATTCCTAATCTTGGAGATTTAACAAATGACGAATATTCGTTTGTGATTAAATGCATTGTTCCCCATAGCTGTCTGTCCGGAGGGGGGGGTGCCTCCGGACGGACAAACTTTTTGTTGCGATGGTATAGGCGGTTGAAAGTTTTTTCGGATGCACTTTGCATAATCAGAGCCTTGAAGAGGCTCTGGCGATGCGTAACACGCAGGTTCGCTTCGCTCACCAGACAGTTACGCATCATTGGACGGTTTTACCGAATTGACAGAATGTCATGAAATGCTTTTGAAAACAAACAAATTGTTCCGTTTCGGATGATTTTCGTGACGCGACTTGTGTGCAATCCGGCTCAAATAGCGGATTTTTGTGTGATTTTTTTGCACAAAGCGGGGCTTCTGTGCAATGTTTTGCCGGAGTCATTCACTTTTTGGAGCAGTCTGACGGGAAATTTCGGGGCCGGAACGCGAAATTCCAAGCCCCGGAATTTCTTTTTCGGGGCTCGGAATTTCTTTTTCGGGGCTCGGACGAAAAAATCCCGGTACAGAAACTTTTTCGCGGCGGCTCCGGGGGCGTTTTTCCTTCCCATTGGAACTTTTTCCCGGACACGTTTCCCGTGTCATTTTGTCGGCGGAATCCTCCGACGGGCTTTCCCGCCAACCGGGCTTCTGCGCCGGGAGTGTCCCGTGTCCCGTCAAAAGGGCAGGCCTGGAGGGATTCCGCGACATTTTGATTCCCGCATGGCGCGTGTGGCTGCGTTCTTTCCGCGCCGTCCCGGCCCGGCGGCCGGATACGCGAATCTCAGGAGGCGAAAATGAGCAAATTGTCAACGCGCACCCGAAAGTGTCATTCAGTCAATGGAAGGATGTGCGCGGGGTTCTTTGCTGCTTTTTGCTTCTTTTGCTGAAGGTGTATCAAATTTATTTTATGGCAAGAGTTCGCGTAGGGTGTTCATCACGCCCTTGGCGGTGTCCTTGTAGAGCGAGCGGCGGACATTGGCTATTCAGATAGGCGTATCGTCCTTCTCGGCAATCTTTTTCACTTCGTCTTTCGGGAGCTGCCACAGGTAATTCACCACCTCCTTGAACTCGTCCAGCGTGATGCCGTAGGACTTCTTGGCGATGGTGTACAACTTGGGCTTCCGGCCACGGTTGGCGGGCTGGTTGTCCGATGTGAATTTATTGCTATATTTTCCTATATTCTTGTTCATTCAACTTGTTTACAACTTGTTTTTCCGGAAAATGTCCGTACCTTTGCAATGCCAGAAGCACGGGTCGGGATGCCGATGCTCCCGTTGGACAGCAGTTGTGTGACTGTGCTATCGATAGGTGTGCCGGACTGGCCTTGCACGCATTCTTCATTACGGGTTATGTTTATGGCGATGTACCTTCCCATTTTTCAGTCACTATAATGATTTGCTTGAACCTCTTACTGTTATGCGGTTCAAATTTTCTTATTCCATCTTCTACGCTTTGTGCCCGTTACCTCTCATATAAGCAACAAGGACATCAGCGTTTTTGTCAGTAGCATGTTCTAATGCTTTTTTAAAGTTCTGGGCAGTACTACCAGTAGGCGTTCTTTGCTCAAACGAAGCTGTGAATAAATATCCATCAACAGTTTTTTCACTTCCAACTTCATCTTTCAATATAACCTTATACTGTACAATGCTGTCAATGTCCATTCGGTTCACTTCAAGGAACAGGCCGCTTATCTTCTCTCGGTAAATCCTGGTTAGTTCTTCGCATCGGTCAATAATCTGCTGGTTCTTAATCTTCCCGCTTGCGGTGATTTCTTTCCCACGTACATCGTGGAGGCAATGTATCTCACTTTCCTTTCGTGCGTGAACCGGATGAACACTGTCCATGTCTTGTCCTCGCGCTGCGCTCCTTGAATATTATCGGTTTGAATGTCGCTATATCAATTCGTGTTTAAACCTTACTAAAACATTTTCGCCTTACTTTTGCCGTTTTTCGGGCAAAGTAAACGGCCTTCTTCTTGTTCGATTCTGACGGTTTTTGCAGTAACATGCTTGCAACCCATTAAAAAAGAGGGAAATCATCGCTGAAATCCCTCTTGTTGGCTGGGTGACTAGTGGGGCTCGAACCCACGACATTCAGAACCACAATCTGACGCTCTAACCAACTGAACTATAGTCACCATCTTTGTCGCTTCGATGGGGAAAGCTCTCCTTCCTTCTTCTAAAGCGATGCAAAGGTACGCTTTTTATCCGAATTGGCCAAACATTCTACTGATAAAATTCTTTTTTCCCCGCAGAAAGGGTGTTCTTCATCAGCATGCAGATGGTCATGGGGCCTACGCCGCCGGGCACGGGGGTAATGTAGGAGCATTTGGGAGCCACTTCGTCGAATTTCACGTCGCCGTTCAGGCGGAAACCGCTTTTCTTTGTCGCGTCCGGTACACGGGTAGTGCCCACGTCTATCACCGTGGCGCCTTCTTTCACCATGTCGGCCGTCACGAAATTCGGTTGGCCGATGGCGGCGATGATGATGTCCGCTTCCTGGCATTCCTTTTTCAGGTCGCGGCTGTGGCTGTGGCATACGGTCACCGTCGCGTCGCCGTACTGCTTCTGCATCATGAGCTGTGCCATGGGTTTGCCTACGATGTTGCTGCGGCCCAGGATGACGCACTTGCGCCCGCTGGTCTCGATGTGGTAGCGGCGCAGCAGCTCGAGGATGCCTTTCGGCGTGGCGGAGATGTAGCAGGGCAGGCCGATGGCCATGCGCCCCACGTTGATGGGGTGGAATCCGTCCACGTCCTTGCGGTAGTCGATGGCCTCAATGACTTTCTGTTCCGAGATGTGCTTAGGCAGGGGGAGCTGCACGATGAATCCGTCCACGTCCTCGTCGCGGTTCAGCTTGTCCACTTCCGCCAGCAGTTCCGCCTCGCTGATGGTGTCCTCGAAGCGGAGCAGGGTGGACTTGAAGCCGCAGGCCTCGCAGGCCAGCACTTTGTTGCGCACGTAAGTCTCGCTTCCGCCGTCGTGTCCCACGAGGATGGCGGCCAGATGAGGGCGTTTGCCTCCGTTTTCTACAATTTGTTTCACTTCTTCTGCAATCTCCGCCTTAATCTGCGTGGCGGTGGCTTTTCCGTCTATCAATGTCATGTTTAATCTCCTTTTATATTTTTTTGCTTGTTCATTTCTTCTTGAATAGTTTTTTCTATCTGCGCTCCCCGCAGGCCACGGGTCAGGATGGTGCCGTCAGGTCCGATCAGCAGAATGTGGGGGATGCCGATGATGCCGTACTGTTCCATGGGTTTCATGCCGGTTCTGATAATCTGTGGCCATTGGTAGCTTTCTTCATTGATGGCTTTCAGTGTGTTCTTCTGTTCATCCCATACGGCGATGCCTATGATGTTTAGCTTTCCGTTGTCTTTATATTTTTTCCATAGTGGCTTCAGGGTCTCCCGCCCTTCTTCTCGGCACGGTCCGCACCAGCTGGCCCAGAAATCTACTAATACGAATTCTCCTTTTCCCGCATAGTCAGAGAGGCGGGCAGGCTGGCCTTCGGGGGTGATACCTTCTATGTCGCAGAACAATTCTCCTACGGATGTGGTTTCTAAGGCTGTGATGGTTTTTGCAGCTTTCCGGGCTGTTTCAGAGGATTTGAGGTCAGGGCCGAGCAGCGAATAGAACTGTTTGAGCGCTTTCAGTTCGCAGTTCAATGCGGCTTGTGTATGAGCTTCTTGCCAGACGGCAAATCCTATCCCGTCGTTTCTGTGTGACTGAATCCATTTTGAATAGAAGCCGTAGAGCATTTGGTGGATGCAGGGAGTGTTTTTTGCTATTTCCTGTTCAAAATCCTTTTTGTCGGGGTATTGTTTGAGCAGTGCTTCCCGCTTTTGGGTTATTATGCCGGCTATGGAGTCTATTTGTTCGCGATAGGCCAGGAAGGAACGGTTGAGCGGGCCTCCGGAAACCGGCAGATGTGTTTTGAAGTCTGCGACTACGGAATCTTCCAAAATCAGGTTGGCATACTCTCTCATGTTGTCCTGGTCGATGCGGGCATAATAAGATGTCTGGGCCGTTCCTGCCATGTGGAAGGCACGGTTCTGTACGATGGCGGAGTCAATTCGTGTTCCGGTGTCGTATATGGTCAGATACACTTTGTGTCCTTCCATCTCTGGGTCGTCAATTCGCCCGGAAACGCTGTAGGACGTTTGCGCTTGCGCCGCGCTTCCCCCGCTCAGGAGCAGGAGGAGTGCGGCGCAATATTTAAGGACGATTCTGTTCATGGCATGTGCGGCCTTTGCGTCATTTCATCTTTGGCATTCCCGGCATTCCGGGGATTTTGGGCATGTTGGCCATCATCTTGCCCATCTTGCTGCCCGTCACCATCTTCATCATCTTGCGCGTCTGGTCGAACTGTTTGATGAGGCGGTTCACGTCCTGAATGTTCGTGCCCGACCCTTTGGCGATGCGCTGCCGGCGGCTGGTGTTCAGGATTTCCGGGTTGGTCCGTTCGCGGGGCGTCATGCTCTGGATGATGGCTTCGATGCTCTTGAAGGCGTTGTCGTCGATGTCGATGTCCTTGATGGCCTTGCCCACGCCGGGAATCATGCTGGCCAGGTCCTTCAGGTTGCCCATCTTCTTTATTTGTTGGATTTGCGACATGAAGTCGTTGAAGTCGAACTGGTTCTTCGCGATTTTCTTTTGCAGCCGGCGTGCTTCCTCCTCGTCATATTGCTCCTGCGCCTTCTCCACGAGCGACACAATGTCGCCCATGCCGAGGATGCGGTCGGCCATGCGCGAGGGGTGGAACTGGTCGATGGCCTCCATTTTTTCGCCCGTGCCGATGAACTTGATGGGTTTGTTCACCACCGTGCGGATGGAGAGAGCCGCGCCGCCGCGGGTGTCGCCGTCCAGTTTGGTGAGCACCACGCCGTCGAAGTCCAGGCGGTCGTTGAACTCCTTGGCGGTGTTCACGGCATCCTGTCCCGTCATGGCGTCCACCACGAAAAGCGTTTCGTCCGGCTGTATGGCGTTCTTGATGGCAGCGATTTCCTGCATCATCTGCTCGTCCACGGCCAACCGCCCGGCGGTGTCGACGATGACCGTGTCGTAGCCACGCGCCTTTGCCTCCTTGATGGCGTTTTGCGCAATCTGAACCGCGTCCTTGTTGTCCGGTTCGCTATACACTGGAATGCCGATTTGTTCGCCCAACACTTTCAGTTGGTCGATGGCGGCGGGGCGATATACGTCGCAGGCCGCCAATAACGGGTTCTTGCGTTTTTTCGTTTTCAACATCAGGGCGAGCTTGCCGGAGAGCGTGGTCTTACCCGCGCCGTTGAGGCCCGCCATGAGGATGACGGCCGGATGGCCCTGCAGGTTCAGTTCGGCTGTTTCGCCTCCCATGAGGGTGGCCAGTTCGTCGTGTACGATCTTCACCATCAGCTGGCTGGGCTTCACGGTGGTGAGTACGTTTTGTCCCAAGGCTTTTTGCTTCACCGTGTCGGTGAATGTCTTGGCCACCTTGTAGTTCACGTCGGCGTCGAGCAACGCGCGGCGCACGTCCTTGAGGGTCTCGGCCACATTGATTTCGGTGATTTTTCCTTCACCTTTCAGTATTTTGAAAGACCGTTCGAGTCTTTCGCTGAGATTGTCGAACATATAGGGTTGTTTTTTGTTTACTCGCTTTGAATGGGCAAAGTTACGAAAAAACTTCCGTAAGACGGGGGCTTTTGCAGAAAAGTTGCTTGTGTCGCATGTTTTCGTTTTATGTTGCTCCGGTCAGTTAATGAAAGAAACGGAGAGCCGGCGCATGTTTGCGTTTCCGGCTCTCCGTACTGGAAATTGATGAGCGTATGATATACCCTGCGTTTCGTGCAAGGTGTCAGTACCCGATTTGTCCCTGCCAGCTCATGTACCACGAGTGCGGGTCGTCAAGCGGACGGGCGATGAGTCCTTGCATGACTCCCGTGGCATCCGCGCCTCGGCGTGCATAGATTTTGTCGGCCAGATAGGACGGGTCGCCGCGCCGCATGGCTACGCGCATGAGGTCGCCGAAGCGGTGTCCTTCGAAGGCCGTTTCAAGTGCGCATTCGTCAATGATGAGGTCTTCCACGCGGGTAATCTGCCATTGCAGTGTGTCGGCCGTGCCTTCCGGTGCCACGGGGAAAGCGTATTCCGGGTTGAATTCCGCCCAACCCGACCCACGCGAGTGGATGCCGATGGTGTTCACGTCGCTTGCGTTGGGCGTGATGCGGCGTACGATGTAGCGGCTTTCCGGAAAGCTGAAGCCCTGCGCATAGGCACTGTCGGCCGCCGTGTGGCAGTAGGGCAGCACGTCGGAACGCACGATGGAGTCGTTCACCCCTGTGCTCAGGATGGCAAAGGCAAAACGTGGATAACCCGCGCGATTTAACGCTTCGGCCAAGCGCAGATAGACCATTGCGCGGCGATAGACATGCACATTGGACGAATTGTTTTTCGAAATCGCCTGGTAAGGTTTGTAGGCATGGTCGTAGTTGATGCTTGATTCGTTATACACGCTGTAAAGGCGCAGGTCGCCGGGATATTCTGTGGCATCGGCGGGAACGAGTGTCACTTCGTGTTCCGTGGAGTAATTGCAGTAGGTCTGCTTACGTGAAAGTTCCAGCAAAGCTTCTGAAGGCGCCACGGGGGCATCGTACTCGTTGTCGTGCGTGGAGCTGAAGATGTTGAGCAATTGGCTGTAGTTCGGGTCGGCGATGTCCGTAGGACAGGGAATGAGCGTGATGAGCTCACCGTCATTGGAATAGCCTTCGGAGGTGACCAGCGAGGAGAAACCATCGCTCCATGAACTGTAGCGGTCGTCGTTGCGTCCCCACGCGGCGGCGGAGGTGGTCACAGGGTAGGCCGAAAATTCACCGTTGCGTTCCGAGATGTAGCGGTAGTACCATGAGGCCGCTTCTTGGTAACGGTTGGCATACAGGCAGAGGTCACCCAAGAGTAGCTTCGTGGGGATGAAAATCAGCCGGTTGTCCGTGCTGAGTCCGGTGAAAAGCGGGATGTTTTCGTCCGCGATGGGAGTGAGGTCGTTGATGAAGTAATCGCAAATTTCAGACAGTTCTACCCAGGGATAGTCGCGTTCCAGGTCGGCCGAGGAGAGTACCGGTTCCGTGACGAAAGGCACACGGCCGTAGGCCAGGACGAGTTGCAGGTAAGTCCACGCGCGGAACGTCTTGGCAGCCGCGAATTCGCGCATGAAAACCATTTCGTTGCGGTTGTCGCGCATAGCCGTGTCTGCGTTGGCAATGAAGTAATTGCAGTTGTTGATGACGGCATAGTAGTCGCGCGGTTGGTTATAGATGTTGCTGCTGTCCGAGAGGTTGAAGAGCGAGAGGTTTCGCAGGTCGGCGGGGGTATTCACGCCCAAATCGACCAGGTCGCCGCGTAATTCGCCCAGCAGGACAGTACGGTCGGCAATGGCCTGCATCTTTTGCAGGATACCCATCATGGAGTAAACCGTGTCGGTAGGCTGGTTCAGGTGCCCACCTTCGGCATATACCAGTTGGTTTGAGTCTTGTTCGAAAAAGTCCTCGCATCCCGTGAAGGTGGCCGCACAGGAAGCGGCCGCCATGCACAGGCCCAGGAACGCATATTTGTTTGTTTTCATATTCATTATTGTTTTTATGGTGGGGGATTAGAGGTTTATCTTGATGCCGGCCATGATGCTGCGCCCTTGCGGCAGGCTGCCCGCATCGATACCTTGTCCTAGTACGGAAGACGTGGCCGCGAACTCGGGGTCGCCGCCCAAGTAGCGGGTGGTGGTGAAGAGATTCTGCCCCTGCACCCAGAACTGCAACCCCTGCAGGAAGGTGGTCGAAAGGGGCAGGTCGTAGCTCAGCGTGACGGTTTTCAGGCGCAGGTAGCTGCCATCCTCAATCCAGCGGTCGCTGAAGCGGCTGTTGCCCATCGGGTCTTGGAATGTGGCGCGGGGGATGTCGGTGGCTTGTCCTTCCACCTGCCAGCGGCGGGCGAGGGCGGTGGTCTGGTTCATGAAGCGGCTGCCCGACTCCAATTGGCGGCGGGTATAATTATACACGTCGTTTCCCAAGGAGTAGTTGAACACCACGTCAAGCCGCAGCCGTTTCCATTGGAGTGCAGTTGAGATGTTGCCGTAGATGTCGGGATTGGGGTCACCGATGACGGTACGGTCGGCTTCGTCAATCACGTGGTCGCCGTTGAGGTCCACGAAGTGCATGTCTCCGGCTTCGAAGGGCACGGTGCCGTCACCAGTGGAGTTGGGAATGCCAAGGCCGGCAGCCTGTGCCTCCTCTGTGGTGGCGAACACGCCTTGTGTGCGGTAGCCGTAGAACACGCCCACGGGCTGGCCCACGGCCGTACGGATTGTGGCGTCATACATTTCTGTGTCCATGAACGTGGCTCCGTCGGCCAAGGCGGTCACTTTGTTCTTGTAATGCCCGAGGCTGGCACCCACTTGCCATTGCCAATCGCTGCGGGCGAGCAGGATGGCTGTGGCACCGAAGTCCACGCCGTGGTTCTCCAGCTTGCCGTCGTTGCCCCACGTCTGTTCCAGACCGCTCAGGAACGACATTTCCTGGAGCATGAGCAGGTGGTCGGTGAAGCTGTGGAAATAGTTCAGGCGCAGGGCCAGACGGCCGGAGAGGAAGTTGGCGTCTAGTCCCACGTTATAGCGGCGGGTGGTTTCCCACTGTATCTTTTCGTTGCCGATGCCGGCGATAGCCAAGCCGGAGCCCAAGTTCATGTAGTCGGTGCTGGCAAAATAAGACCGGGCTGCATAATAGGGCAGGTCATCGTTGCCGCTCACGTCCACGCCGGCCGTGAGGCGCAGGTAGTCGAGTCCCTTCACGCCGGCCAACCACGGTTCGTTCGTCAGCACCCACGAGAGCTGCGCTCCCGGGAACACGCCCCATTTCACACCGCACATCTTCAGGCCTTGGTCCGTGTCGTGGCCGAAGCGCGAGGAACCTTCCATGGCCATTGTGGCCTGCAGGAAATAGCGGTCCTTGAAGCTGTATTCACCTTGGAGGTAATACGTCAGCGAGTTCCATTTGTCGTTGGTGCCCGCCGTGGCGGCGTTGGCCAGGGAGGAAGAAATGAAGGGGGTCTTGTCGTTACCCGTGTTGTAGCCCACTTGTGTGTTGAGCTGATAGGTATCCCACTGCATGCGGAATCCGCCGAAGAGTTTCACGTCATGGGCGTTGAAACGCCGAATCCATTCCACGCGCGTGTCGCTCATGATGGAGTTCTGCTTGGAGAAGAGCGAACGCGACTCGTTTTGCCGGTATCCGCCAACGCTGGCCACGTAGTAGTCGGGTACGCCATTGAGCGGGATATAGTATTTCTCGTTCGTGTTGGTCAGCACGTAGCTGAAGTGTTCGCTGAGCGAAAGGTAACGGTTGAACTTGAAGCGGGGCTTGACGGCGATGCTGAGCATGGAGTTCTCAAAGTGGTTCTTGTTCTGTGCGTCACCGTAGTCGAGGATGGCCAACGGGTTACCCAGCTTCCAGTTGTAGTTGTCGTATCCCGACAAAGCTTCATCGAGGTAAGTCTCGTCGGTGATGTCAAGGTGGTTGGTGTAAATTTGCCCGCCAGAAAAGGTGTAGGGACTGAGCATGGGCGATTTGGCGTAGGCCAGGAATGAGGGCGATGTCGGTGTGCCCTCCTCGTAGCTTTCCGGGGCGGTATCGTCGCGCAGGTTGCGCGTGATGTTGGAGAAGGCGGCATCAAACCGCATGTCGAGCTTGCTGCCCAGGTTGATGTCCGAGTTGAAGCGGATGTTGAGGCGGTTCATGTTGTTCTTCTCCAAAGTGGATTGTGCGCCGGTGTATCCCAGCGATAGGTTGTACTGTGCCACGTCATCGCCGCCCTGCACGTTGATGCCATAGTCCTGGGTGAAAGCCGCGCGATAGACATCCTTTTTCCAGTCTGTGTTCTTGTTGTACTTCTCGCGGTAGTAGTTAGAAGGCGAGTCGTCCAGGAAGTTGAAGTCGCGGATGGTCGTGTTGGTGGTCTTGAGCAGTTCGCTGGCATAGGTGCGGTAACCCTTGGCGTCCATCATGTCGTAGTAGCGGGGCTCGAAGGTCACGCCTGCCGAGACGGAAGCCGTGATGCGGGTGGCCATGCTGCGGCTGCGTTTCGTGTCGATGAGGATTACTCCGTTGGCTCCTTTCGCGCCATAGAGTGCGGTGCCGGTACGTAGCACGGTGACTTTCTCTATGTCGGCGGGATTGATGGATGTCAGGATATTATTATAGAATCCCGCGTGGAGCATTTCCCGACCGTATTGCTGGTCAAGGGGTACACCGTCAATGACGATGAGGGGTTGGGCATTGGCATTGATGGAATTCAGGCCGTTCATCGTCATCACCGCGCCAATGCCTGGTGTGCCGTTGCGCATGACGGTGCGGATGCTCGCACCCAGTTCGCGCTGGATGTTTTCCTCTACGGACAATGCGGAGGAATAATCCGGGCTGTAGGCCTGTCGCATGTTGGCGGCTTGCGAAAGGTCGTCGTACATCGCGTCGAGGGTGGCGGGGTACATGACCACGTCCGCCTGTTCTTCCGTGCGTTTCAGTCCGGCCCGCACAGGGTTGCAGTCGGGGGCGGTGATGTCGATGGCCGTGGCGAAGACGGGTACTGCCAGCTCGAAGCTGCCATCGTCTTCGGTCAGCGTACTGTATCCATCGATGCCATGGGAGCTGACCAATGCTCCGCCTTTAGGCGTGTGCCCGGCGGCATCCACCACGCGTCCGCGGATGGTGCGTGTTTCCACCTTATTTTTTGTGCGCAAGGCGTTCTCGGCCTTCGCGTGTTCCCCGTCGGCACTTGTCGTGTCGGCTTCCTGTGCCTGCAGGGCCATGCTGCATGCCATCATGGCCGATATGCAATATATTTTGTATTTCATCTTGGGCTGTGATTTTTTGTTATTCGTTAGGGGTTCCGGTCTCGTCTTCTTCGTGCGGCTTGAGGATGATGCAGTCCAGCCGCAGTGTGCGGGTGTATTGCTTGGCCGAGCCGCGGTTGGCTTCCACCGTGAGGCGCACCTGTGGCTCGTTTGTGTTGTAGCTACAGGTGGGAATCTTATAGTCGCTGGCCACCAGGATGGTGTCCACCACATTCGGTCGTGTTTCATAGACCTTGCTGCCTTCGTCGTTGACCATGTCAATGGGGTTCACTAGTCGTCCGTCTTGGTCGTTGTATTGGATGGAGAATTCCACGCGTAACGGAAGAGTGTCGGTGGCCAGGGTGTCGGCAGCCGTGGCCGGTGCGAAGACGGCATAGATATCATAACCGATGTTGGAGAGCACGTTCGGGATAGTGTAGCGGATGAGAGGGGTCACGATGATGTTGAGCGGTTCGATTTCCACGAAGGTGTTGCCCGACACTTTTCCATAGAACGGGTTGGTCGTGGCGACGGAACGGATGGAAACCGGTTCTTTACATTTGGCCACGCTGTCCTGGTAGAAGGAGTTTTCGGCTTCTATTTTGATCTCCTGGAAGAAGGTCGTGCGCTTGTCTATGTTCCATTGGTCGGTCTTGAACATGCGCCCGTTGCTGCAGGTCGTTTCGCTGACGCCATCAAGCACCCCGCCGGGGGCGTAGGGTGAAAGGCACTTGTAGTAGCGATAGTTCCATTTGCTGTAGGTCGTGGAGAGGAGCGAGTCCTGTGGCGAGGGTTGCTGGTTCATGTTGAAGATGGCACCTTGCAGGATGGCCTTGTGAGCCATGATGTCCTGCATCGAATCGCGCTTCGGGACAGTGTTGTCGTAGTTATAGTATGTGCGATATTCTTCGTACAGCCGTTTCCATTCCTTATCGACGGGTACGACCATCCAATAGTTACTGTCCTCGCGGTTGATGAGTCCCAGCTCGTTGAACATGACGTTGCTCAGGTTCATCACAGAGTCCAGGTAAACAGTCTTTCCGTCCACGATTTCTCCGGGAACGCTTTGGCTTGCATTGAATTCATATACGTTGAACTTGTCGAAGAACGCAGCCACGCTGTCCAACTCATTGTCTATTCCGAAGCTTTCCGACACATTGGCAAAATAGGGGAGTTTGTCACCTACGGTGAAAAGTATGCCGTTGCGATAGAGCTGGTTGGACGTGAGGCATTTCACGCCGTTTATGGTTCCGTCGGCCAGATAGCCATATTTCCCGTTCAACATGGTCATCTGCACGGAATCCCCCGTGGGCAGTGCCGATTGGTTGTACATGGCAATGTGGTTCTGCAGGAACTGCTTGATGATGGAATTGTCGTTGTCCTTGATTTTCCGCGCCTTTTGTTCGTTATAGGCGGCCGTGAGGCTGTCTATGTCGCTCAGGCTCAGGCAATCATTGGTTGGTGCGAATACGGTGAACATTTGGTCGCCGTTGAATTGGTAATTGTAGCCCGTGTTTTCGGCCAGCTGCACGAAGTTCGAGAGGTTTGCATCCGCCTTCATGGCTTCCCACAACGATTCCGGACTAGCCAGCGGGTTGGTTCTTCCATAGTGTTCGTCCCATTCATCCTGACACGCGGCCATCATGGGTAGCAGTGCGGCTAGCGTGTATTTCATAATGGTTGTTCTTTTCATATTGCTGAATGTTTTTTATTAATGCTATTTTATAAATCGTCTTCTTGTTGTTCTTCATCTTCTACGCCATAGACACTCTTGGGCACTATCTCAAGGAAATCGAGCATGAATTCCGTGCTGCCGTTGTCCGACACGTTGCGGCAGCGCAGGAAGTGATCCTTATTGGGGTCGATATGCACGGTGCAGAGCACGATTCTGTAAGTTCCTGCATCATTGGCAAAAATGTAATGAGGGCTTACTCCCTGATATCCGCCTCTTGCGCCACGGTAGTAACCTTTGTTTTTCAATGCCTTGCGCTCTTCCTGCTTTTCCTCTTCAGTCATGCCTGTGGTGTAGTCGGTGCGGAAAGACGAACCGGCGATGGTCGGGTCGGTCAGGCGTTTGGTCATGTCCAACGGTATTCCTTGCGGCACCCCGTCGAAATAGATTTGGCCTATGCCGCGCGTGTTCGTACTGGTGAATCCCAAGCGTATTTGGTATTCACTTTCAAAGGGCACGGGCGGGAGCTTGAACGTGATGTCATAGTCGCCGAACATGTTCATCTCGTCGCCTTCGTAGCAGTAGTGCCATACGTGTGGCCGGCGGTAGATGAAGTATCCCGAGACCGTTACGTTTTTCAGGTAGCCGTTGGGGAAGTAGTAATTGCGTCCATATTTAGCTGTTACGTCAAATTCCGGATCGAAGGTATATGGGTCGCCGTTTTGGCGGATGCCCATGGTCATCAGTTCGGGGAAGATGGTGGAGAAATCCATGCGTATGCGGCAGTTGTGCACGATGTCGCGCGTCTGCTCGCTGAAGGCGATGTAGTCGTTGATATAGAAGTAGCGTCCGTTCAACCCTTCCTGGTCGTATTCCGCTTCCACTGTCTTGCTGACCATTGCGCCGTGTATGCTGTTATAGTCGTCATATCGGCGGTTAAGGTAAATCTCCAAGCGCTGGTCGCCAGACATGTTGGCGTATTTCCACACGGTGAGTTTTTCGACTTTGATCATGGTGCGCGGCAGCATGGTCTCGTACCAATCCTCGGGGTTCATGATGGCGGTCTCGATGCCAATGTCGTTGAGCGGGGTCAGGTAGTTCCAACCCTGTACGTCGCGGGTGAGGATGTGATAGGCAATGAACCGGTTGAGCGGGTTCTTGCGGTTGGTCAGGCTGTCAAAACAGTGGTAGTCCGCTGCAGCATCTTCCGGATAAGTAACGTCATAAATTTGGCAGGCCAAGTTGTAAAGAGCCTGTATGTCTCCCGGTGCGATGCCGTACTTCTGCTGAAGCACTTCGTCTTTGGGGATGAAGAGGGTGAACCCGTAGCGTTTTTCATCGGGCACGGTGGCCGTCTCTTTGTTGACATCCGAGGTGTAATAGTAGCGTTCATATTGATCCGGATCCCACGAGTCGTCGCGGTAGGCATTGAGTGAGTCAATCAGCCCTGTGGCCTCAAGCGCGGTATAGAAAGTGGAAATCTTATCATTTTTTTGGAGCACCTGCGGGAGCATGCGGTTGGTGTTTTCGAGCACTTCGGTGACGGGCTGCATGATGCCGTTCTCCACGGAGTCGTCCTGCAGCTCGAAGATGACGTGTGCCGTCTTGTTGACGAGCACCACGGCGTTGCCGTTTTCGTCATTGCCGTGCCCTATTTCCAAGTATCGGCGGTTCATGTTCTGCGTGGGCAGCACCCCGTCGTTCATCTCCGAAGTGGTGTACATGTTCTCGATGAGGTGTGTCCGCGCTATGGTGTCGCACTCTGCGTCGGTCAGTTCTTCCACGGAGCCTTTTCCTTTCTCCTCAAGATACTTCCAAACGGCTTCGTTGGTGGGTGCGAAGCAGGTGTATGAGCCATACGAGGAGAGCATGTCGGAAAGTCCGGCTCGCTTGACGATGGTGGCGAACTCGCTGAAGTCCTCTGAGGAGTTGAGGTATTCGCTCATCATCTGTCCCTTGAAAGTGTAGTAGTGCTCGGCATCCGGCTCGTCGGAGCAGGCGGTTGTGCAGAGCATCCCGCACAAGGCGGCTATGCATCCCCAATATCTGATGACTGTTGTTTTCCTCATACTTTTTTATTAATGCTATTTTATAAATCGTCTTCCTGTTGTTCTTCGTCTTCTACGCCATAGACGCTCTTGGGCACTATCTCAAGGAAATCGAGCATGAATTCCGTGCTGCCGTTGTCCGACACGTTGCGGCAGCGCAGGTAGTGGTCCTTGTCGGGATCGATATGCACCGTGCAGAGCACGATACGGTAGCTCCCTGCATCATTGGCAAAGACGGCATGGCTGGTTCCCGATAAATGATATCCGCCTCTTGGCCCGCGATAATATCCTTTGTTCTTCAGAGCTTTGCGTTCTTCTTGCTTTTCTTCTTCGGTCATACCTGTAGTGTAGTCGGTGCGGAAAGAAGAGCCCGCGATGGTCGGGTCATGGAGGGCTTTGGTCATGTCCAAAGGAATTCCTTGGGGGATGCCGTCGAAATAGACTTGTCCGATGCCTCGTGTGTCCGTACAGCAGAATCCCAGCCGGATCTGGTAGTCGCTTTCGAAAGGTACGGGCGGGAGCTTGAACGTGATGTCATAGTCTCCGAACATGTTCATCTCGTCACCTTCGTAGCAGGTGTACCAACTGCGTGGACGGCGGTAGATGAAATACCCCCCGGATGTGGTTACGTCTTTCAGGTAACCGTTCGGGAAGTAATAGTTCCTTCCGTATTTGGCTGTTTCGTCAAATTCCGGGTCATTGAAATCCGGATTCCCGTTTTGTCGGATGTCGTTGGTCATCAGCTCAGGGAAGATGGTGGAGAAGTCCATGCGTATGCGGCAGTTGTGTACGATGTCGCGTGTCTGCTCGCTGAAGGCGATGTAGTCGTTGATGTAGAAATAGCGTCCGTTCAGTCCTTCCTGTTCGTATTCCGTCTCCACGGTCTTGCTGACCATCGCGCCGTGTATGCTGTTGTAGTCGTCGTAGCGGCGGTTTAGGTAAATCTCCAGCCGCTGGTCACCGGATGCGTTGGCATATTTCCATACGGTGAGTTTCTCCACTTTGATCATGGTGCGCGGCAGCATGGTCTCGTACCAGTCCTCAGGGTTCATGATGGCGGTCTCAATTCCGATGTCGTTGAGCGGGGTCAGGTAGTTCCATCCTTTCACGTCTCGGGTGAGGATGTGGTAGGCGATGAACCGGTTGAGCGGGTTCTTGCGGTGTGTGAGCTGGTCGAACCCGTGGTAGTCCGCAGCGGCATCTTCCGGATAGGTGGCGTCATAGATTTGGCAGGCCAGTTCGTAGAGCGAACGCACGTCTCCCGGCGCGATGCCGTACTTCTGCTGGAGCACTTCGTCCTTGGGGATGAAGAGGGTGAACCCGTAGCGCTTCTCGTCGGGCACGGTGGCCGTTTCCTTGTTCACGTGCGAGGTGTAATAGTAGCGTTCGTACTGGGTGGGATCCCACGATTCGTCGCGGTATTTGTTAAGCGAGTCTATCAGTCCCGTAGCTTCAAGTGCGGCGTAGAAGGTGGAAATCTTGTCGTTCTTCTGGAGCACCTGCGGGAGCATGTTGTTGGAGTTCTGGAGCACTTCGGTGACGGGCTGCATGATGCCGTTCTCCACGGAGTCGTCCTGCAGCTCGAAGATGACGTGTGCCGTCTTGTTGACGAGCACCACGGCGTTGCCGTTTTCGTCATTGCCGTGCCCTATTTCCAAGTATCGGCGGTTCATGTTCTGCGTGGGCAGCACCCCGTCGTTCATCTCCGAAGTGGTGTACATGTTCTCGATGAGGTGTGTCCGCGCTATGGTGTCGCACTCTGCGTCGGTCAGTTCTTCCACGGAGCCTTTTCCTTTCTCCTCAAGATACTTCCAAACGGCTTCGTTGGTGGGTGCGAAGCAGGTGTATGAGCCATACGAGGAGAGCATGTCGGAAAGTCCGGCTCGCTTGACGATGGTGGCGAACTCGCTGAAGTCCTCTGAGGAGTTGAGGTATTCGCTCATCATCTGTCCCTTGAAAGTGTAGTAGTGCTCGGCATCCGGCTCGTCGGAGCAGGCGGTTGTGCAGAGCATCCCGCACAAGGCGGCTATGCATCCCCAATATTTAATGACGGTCGTTTTCATTTTCTTGTCGGTTTAGAGAATGATTCTTTTTATTCAATCGTGGTGCTTTCACCGATGGCGAAGGCTGGGTTTTGCACAAGGTATGGGTTCACATCCAGTTCGTTTTCGTTGTATGGCCAATAAATGGCGTCCATTTTGGAAAGCTTGCTTTCCACGGCCGTGATGTTCGTGGTGTATTTCCGTGTGACTTGGTTCACGAGGTATTCCGTGTTGCCGTCGCGGCGGGCGCGGCGCACGAGGTCGAACCACCGCTTGCCTTCGAACATGAGTTCGCGTTGGCGCTCTTCCATGACGAGATTCTGCATGGTGGCTTTCGTGGTGTACATGTTGCTGTCGAGCTTCTGCATGCCGGTGCGGTCGCAGTTGGAGCGCAGGTTCACGGAGTTGACCAGTTTGAAAGCTTGCGAGATTTCCGAGGGCTTCGTGGCAGATTCCTCGGGAGCCATTTGCGCGAGGGCTTCGGCTTTCAGGAGCATGATGTCGGTCAGGCGGTAAACAATCCAGTTGGCCTTGCAGTACTTTTCCCGATAGGGCGTTCCGTGGGTGACTCCGCCGGTCAGGTCGTCCGAAGTGGCTTTCGTAAGGTCGATGGAAGCCCCGTCGGTGGTGTATTTGTTGATGCGGAAGTCTGTGTCGCTGTTGCTTTGCACATTTTCGTAGGCGCGTGTGTCATACATGCTGGTGAACACCTGGAAAGACTTGTCCGACACGTCCGACCCGATAAAGTCGGCGGGACGGTAAAGCCCCGGAAAGGTGACATCATTGCCGTAGCAGTAGCTTACGGCGCCGTTCGAAAGCATGTTGTCGTTGTCTTTCATGTAAGTCAGTTCGAAGATGCTTTCGCTGCTGTTGCCGTTGACGAAAATCTGTGTGTAGGCACTGCCGTAGGTCGTGCGGGTGGAGTTGGCGTCGCTAATGAGCGGATAGCCTTCCACCAGTTCGTCCACCACGCCGGTCACGATGCCGCCGTACCGCTGGTATTTCTCGTTATACTTGTCCATCTTTGACTGAATGACCAGGTCGGCATAATAGACGCATTTGGCATAGTCTTCTTTCCAAAGGTACATTTCGCAAAGCATGGCGTGGATGGCTTCCTGTGTGATGCGCCCGGTCTGATAGAGCGGGTCAGTTTCCGGATAGATTTTCACGGCATCGTTTTGTATGGACTCGAGGTCGGCGATGAGGGCATTGAGAATGTCTTCGAACTTGCTGGCAGGCAAGGCCATCGTTTGGTTGTCGTCCATGTAGGCTTCCGTGGTGTAAGGCACGTCGCGGAAGGCACGGATGAGGTAGAAGTAGCACAGCGAGCGCAGGGCCGTGGCTTCGGCAATGGTGGCGCGTAGTGCACTTTGCGTGTAATCGGGCGACTTTTGCGCCACTTGCGGGGCGTACTGGATGATGAGGTTACAGCTGTTGATGACGCTGTAGAACTTGTCCCATTTGGTAAAGCCGTTGTTTTCGCGCAGGTTTTCCTGGAAGATGTTTGAGTAGTCCACGTTGCCGTTCACATTGTTGCCGGCCACGATGTTGTCCGAGCGCACTTCACCCCACACCATGAGGCGCTCTACGAAGTCACGGCTCTGCATCGTGGAGTAGCAGCCGCTGATCATGTTGTCCACATCGCTTTTCTCGTTCCAAAAGTTTTCCAATACGATGTCGTTGAGGGGCTTGAGGTTCAGGAAATCCTCGCAACCCACCAGGGGGCATGCGGCCAGCAGAGCCGTGGCGAATATCTTGTATGCTTTCATTTCTTTTTCTCTTTTTGCGGTTAAGGGTTAAAAATCCACGGTCACGCCGAGGGTGAATGATTTTGCGCGCGGGGTCTGGCCTTCGTCTTTGGCCACGCCGGTGCTGCCGTAGGAAATTTCCGGATCCACGCCCTTGTATTTGGTCAGGCAGAACAGGTTGTTGGCACTGAGGTAGGCGCGGACATCTTTGAGGCGGATGGCCCGTGCGGCCTTGGCAGGCAACGAGTAGGAGAGCTGCAGGTAGTTAAGACGCAGGAAGGAACCATCCTCCACGAAGCGGTCGCTGATGAGGGTATTGTAGTTGGACACGGCACCGTTGCTCATCGTGCCGTACATGGCACGCGGGATGGATGTCACGTCGCCTTCCTTGCGCCAGCGGTAGTTCACGGCCTGGCTTTGGTTGTTGTTCGTCAGCATGGATTCCGCGTCGAGTCGCGCCAAGTTGAGGATTTTGTTGCCCACGCGGTAGTTGAACTGGGCGTTCAGACGCCAACGGTCGTAGGTCAGCGTGAGGCCGAAACCGCCGGTGAGCTTGGGCAGGGAGCTGCCAAGATAGACGATGTCCAGCTCATTGATGTTGCCGTCATGGTTGATGTCCTCATATATGGCATCGCCCCCTTTGAAGTCGTAATCGAGCGACCTGTTATCTTCGTTGGAGAAGCAATATTTCATGCGCTTGGGTTCGCCCTTGCTGTCGTAGATGACCTGGCCGTCGGCACTGAAAGCCACCGGTGCTGTCTTACCATCGGCGAGAAACTGCGCACGTTCGGTCTCATTCATGTCGGCGAAGGTGTCATAATGGTATTGGTAAACGCCTTTGTAGCGGAAACCGTAAATCGCACCGAAGGGGTTGTTGAGCTGTACACGTTCCAGCACGTTGCGGTTGGCTTGCGTGAATTCCTTGTTGAGCGAGGCCAATACGGTAGGATCCATTTCGAGGATTTCATTCTTGTTGTTGCCGAACGAGGCGTTGAAGTCGGCGCTGAACTTGCCGGCATGGATGACGCGGTTGGTGGTGATGTTGAATTCCCAACCCAAGTTGCGCAGTTTGCCCACGTTCTTGTAGGCCAGCGAGGAGAATCCTGTGGAAGAAGGGATGCCCACGTTGCCCATCAGCATGCCGTCGGTGGTGGAGTGGTACCATTCCACTGTCAGCCGCAGGCGGTCGTCGAGGAAGCCGAAGTCCATGCCCACGTCGTAGGTCGATTTCACTTCCCAACGCAGGCTGGTGAGCCGGATGTTGAGCTGGTTCATGGCGTTCATGTCAATGTAGGTGTCTCCGCTGCCGTACTTGCTCTCGTAGAGGTAGTCTTGGGTTGGCTGGCTGCCCACGCGGCCCCAGCTGGGGCGGATGGAGAGCATGGAGAGCCAATCGCGGCTCCATTTCATCCACGACTCGTCAATGATGTTCCAGCGGGCCGACACGGCGGGGAACACGCCCCAACGCTTGCCCGGGCCGAATTTCGTGCTGCCGTCGGCGCGCAGCGAGAAGTCGAGCATGTAGCGGCTCTTGTAAGCGTAGTGGGCCGAGAATGTATAGTAGATGGAACGCCATTGGGAGTATCCTGTGGAGAGCGAGGAAATCTGCCCGCCGGCATCAGGGCTTTCAATGCCGCCCGAAGGTAGGCGCATTGATTCGGTGTCCTGCTGGTTGCTGGTGCCCGAGATGAGGTTGAAGCGCACCATGGCCATCATGGAGTGGTCTTTGTTGGCGAAATAGGGCGTGAGCGTGAGTGTCTGCTTGGTGTCGAAGGCCACGCTCTTGCGGCTGTTCGTGTATCCGATGTTGACATCGTTGTTCCAATTCACGGTTTTCAGCTCTTGGGGATAGAACTTGTCGTTGTATTCGTTGAACACATTCATGTTCACACGTCCGTTCCAACGCAGTTGCCATTCGTCTTCCGATGTGCCCAACAGGTCGTACTGGATTTCCAGTTCAGGCGTGATGTCGTAGGTCTTTTGGTCGTATTTGGCCAATTTCGCACTGGCCACGGGATTCACCAGGTCTTTTTGGTTGCCGTTGAACACCGAAGAGGCAGACTGTAGCATCTCGTAGTAGCGGCCCGTCGATCGTCCTGTGTGCGGGTCTTCTTCGAAGATGCCCATGTTCGGCATCTTCTTGTAGGCGATGGCCAGCAGGTCGTCGTAGTTCTTTTGGTTGTCCGTGTAGGTCATGGCGAAGTTGGTGGACACCTTGATGCGGTCGCTCACGTAGTAGTCCAAGGCCAGTCGTGTGGAGAAGCGGTCCAGCTGTTGTTCGATGATGGAACCCGTCTCGTGGTCGTATCCACCGGAGATGCGGAACGTGGCCTTTTCACCACCGCCGGTGACGGAGATGTTGTGGTTCTGTCGCCATCCCCATTGGGTCACGGCATCCTGCCAGTCGGTGTTGTTGTTGTATTGTTCATATTCCGAGAACGTGGGGTCGTAGTTCAGTTCAGGGATGTTGGATGCCGTGGAACTCTGTTCGGGGTTGAAGTAGCTTTCTTTGAGCAACATGGTGTATTCGTCGCCCGTGAGCATTTTGTAGCCTTCGGGCTGGTAAGTTCCCGTCAGGCGGAAAGAGTAGCTTACCTGGGGGGCGCCGCGCTTACCTCGCTTGGTCTTGATTTCGATGACACCGTTCGCGCCTTGCGAACCGTAGATGGCCGTGGCGGCCGCGTCCTTCAGCACGGTGATTTCCTCAATGTCTTCAGGGTTGATGTTCAACAGTTGGGCGAAAGACTCGTCATTGGCCGTGTTCACGTCAAAGGTGCTCATGTCCACGTTCCACGTGTTGCCGTTCACCACGATGAGCGGGTTTTGGTTGGTCAGCGTACTGATGGACGATGTACCGCGCAGGCGCATCGTCGTGCCGCTGCCCAGGTTACCTGAGTTGGAGATGATGTCCAGTCCGGCAATACGCCCTTGCAGGGCTTCGTCGATGGTGTTGATGCCCAATCCTTCGAATTCCTTGGTGGAGATGGTCTGCGAGGCGAAGCTGATTTCGCGTTCGGGGATGGCGAGGCCGCCGCCGCTGATGCGTTTCTTTTCCGTCACGGAGACTTCCTTTAGCGTCCGGCTGGCCGAGGCTAGGGTAATGTCATAATTCCGTTTGTTGATGGGGAGAGTCTGTGTGGTATAGCCCATGTAGCTCACCTTGAGCTTATTCTTCGTGTTCTTGACTCTCATGGTGAAGTGCCCGTTCATGTCGGTGACCGTGGCGTTGATGGCGCGCCCGGTGGCATCTACTTCGCACACCGTGGCTCCGATGAGCGTCTCGACATCGTCTCTCACCGTACCACTGATGCTGCTGATTTGGGCCTGTGCCGGGATGGCTAAGAGGCAAAGCCATAGGAAAGCGACCCATATTCGTTTCATATTGTTTTCCATAATGTCCGTGTGTTTGTCCGGTTCTTTTTATTTATTTTTTTCTCCTTCAATATTCTATCTTTTCCAATTGGCTCTTTTCGTAGAACAATGCACCGTCTATTTGGTGTACAACGGCCGATGACGAAGTATAAATGGTGTTCGCCCCGGTGTTGAAGGCATACTCGCGGCACACATTGTTATAAAGCCCTTCAGTGGTCACCACCTTGCGTTTGTTTCCGAGTTGGTCGGTGAGTTCCATGCCGTCTGTGCCAATCTTGTTCACTTCAATGCTGTAGAAACGGCGGTTGGCCGGGTTCAGCATGCCGGTTTCATATTTCAGCCCGCTTTCCGTGTTGTCACCGATAAAGACGGAATTGTCTTGGATGTGGTAACGCAGGAAGTTCACGATGCGGTTCTTGATTTTGTAGCGCAACCCTTCGTCGGTGGCGGCATCGAAGTCTGTCCAATAAGGCAAGATGCCTTCTTCGTGCAATTTTTCGATGGCTTCGTTCGTGGGGACATACACCGTATAATTATAGGTGTCAAAGAGGGTGATGTTTTGGTCCACGCACTCGTATTTCTCGTCGATGAGGGCTGTCAGCAGGCTGTATTCCGTGGAGTCCGGGTCGCCGCCGCTGAGCAGTTCCAGGAAGCGGGCGTATTCCGGGTGTTCGCTTAATGTCGTATAGACCGATTTGCGGCTGGGCATCAGCAGGCGGTCTTCAATGACGTAAGCCTTTCCGTTGCCGCTCTCCGTTTGGTCGTAAATCGTGGTCACCTCAACCGGATTGTTTTGTTCCACTTGCAGCCCACCGGAAATCATGACACCGTTCTGTCCGCCGCGGGTCACCTTGATGATGCTCCCGCCCTTGGTCTTGTAATAAGTGTGTCCGTCTTCGATGTCGCCCACCACGATGGCGTTTTCCATGATGTCGCTCAGGCGGTTCATGATGGGGTCGTTGTCTTTGCCCGAAGCAGCATTGGCGTATGCGCTTTCATAGTGTTCGGGGTCTAGGATTTGGCCGGTGGCCATGTCATATTGGTATTTGTCCGCGCGCACGTTTTGCCGTTCTTCGTCCCAAAAGAATTGGTAAAGCGTGGAAGTGCCTTCACCGTAGGACACGGGGTCGATATACTGCAGGAAGGCGTCGTTGGTGGGCAGCACCAGGCTGTAGCGCGTGTCCATGGAGTTGAGGTAGGCATCCAGCCCCAGTTGTTCGATAGCCCAATAGACCACGCCCATCGTGGTGTTGCGGCGCACCAGCGCGGGGAACGACACGGAGCGGTAGGCAGCCGGGGCGAACACTTTGTTGGTGAGATACACTACACCGTTGCAACCCATGAAGCAACTGTCCACGTCTTCGGGTTTCACGCCCATGCTGACCTTGGCGTCGTTCGTGATGCTTTCGAACTTAGAAGGCACGTGGTCCACGAACGAGGTAATCATGTTCACGTTGATGAGCTTGTTCAACACGTTCACATCCACTTCGGCCAGTGAGGGATACACATCCTGCAGTGCCCGGCCTTCGCCATTCCACCATCTTTCCACCGCGTCGTTGTTGGGCACGAGCATGGCTCCGCAGTCATATTCCAACGTCTTGCCATAGGCGTTGGTGTACATATATTGGTTCCATCCCGGGTCGAAGGTCAGATAACCTGGAACTTGGACTTCCGGGTTGTCGGGGTCTTGCAGGTTGGAGCCGCCATTGGCTTGTTGTGCAAAGTAGCGCAACACGAAGACTGAGTCCTGTGTGCCGTAGAGGCGGTTATAGTTTTGCGTGGCGTTTGCGTCATAGATGGGTGCGCTATAGAGGTCGAGCAGTTCCGCCCATCGGCTCATGACGGGATGTTTGTGGATGATTTCAGCCATATTGTCGGCCGGGGTGATGACTTGTTCCACTTTTTGCACGTAGCCGTTTTTGCAGGTGATATCCGTAGGGGTGAGCACCTTGATGCCGTTCACCCATGACTCGGAAGCCGAGGTGGCATGGCCGTTGGTCAGTTTGGCCAAGTCATTATCGGTAATCTTATTGGTTTTCATGAAACGCGGCAGGAGGTGTATCATGGGTTGGCTGGTGTTGTCGCGCATGAGTAGCACTCCATCTTTGCGCCCGCGGACTTTATCCCAATATTGGGTGGCCGGCATGTCGGCGGGCAGGATGCGGGCTACGGAGTCATATACGCTGAGGGCCACTTCGCGGCGCATGCACATGCCCTCTTGGGGTGGATTGCCCGGCACGTTCGACAACAGTTCAATCAGGTAGGCATTGTTGACCATGGAACTGTTGAGTAAGATTTTTTTCTGCGCGAGCGAAAGCTCGTCGTAAGATTTTACGTTCCAACTGTTGCTTTTGAAGAAGGCGTCAAAAGCGGCATCATCGGCAGCGAAAATGGTCTTGCTTCCCGTCATGTTCAGCACGTCCGTCATGTCCAAATCATTGATGAGGCGGGTCAGGCATCCATAATTGCCTTGTTCTTGCAGATAGCCATAGATGGAATTGTTCAGCCATGAGGGTTGTCCCACCAGCTCATCGTCTTGGCATGAGGTCAGTCCTGTGGCGGCCAACGTCATGGCCACCGCGAAAGTTTTTATCTTAAAACGATAACAAAGACTGCGTTTCATTGGTGTATATGATTTAATTGGTTTTTCAATTGCTAAATTACCACAAAGAATGTAGCCAAACTTTATATTATGTATCATGTTGTTTAAGCTATGTCGCATGGCCTCACTTTTTCCCGCAACGGAAGCGGAACCAGTCCACATCCACGTGTCCGCCCGGTTTTTCGGTGGCGTAGTTGAAGATGGCGAAGCGTGTGCCCATGAAGAACCGGGTATGGTCGAATCTCATCTTGAAGTCTTCGCCGAGTTTGTACCATGTCGTGCCGTCGGTGCTGTAGCTCAGGCTGGCGATGTCCTTCCCGGGGTTGAAATCGGCATCTATCCGCAGATAAACAATGTCGCTTCCAAGTGTCCTTTGTCCGGTTATGCGTTCATCCACTTGTTCAATTTCTTTCCTCTCTCCCAACTTCACGGAAGCTTCTTTCACAAACAATGTCGTTTGTCCGTTTTGGCGGTTGGCCAGGAGTTGCACGGCGTCACCGTTGAAGGCGCTTAGTCCCGCGCAGTCGCCATCGTGCATGCCGCTCAGATCCATTTTGACGATGCCGGTGCAGGTCGGCCCCATCATGCGTTGCGAGATGGTGTTCGGTGCATCGAAGATATGCTGGGCGGGTCGGCTGGTGTGCAGGCGGAGCCAGCCCTTGCGGTCGGTCAGCGACCATGCTTCGTCCACCGGGTTGTGGTTCCATTGCCAATTGATGGAGAGCGTAGGGGAGTCGAACTCGTCGCTTGTCACGATATACGTGTGTTGCTTTTCTCCGCGGCAAGGCACGGACATGTCTGTGGGAACATGGCCTTCGCGGTCGCCCAGCATGGGCCATCCGTCTTCCCAGTGGCAGGGCATCAGGGTGAGCACACGCCCGATGGCGGCACGGTCTTGGAAGATGACGCCATACCAATTGCCTTTCGCATCATCCACGATGGTGCCTTGGCCCACGTAGGAGAAGCCGCCGAATTCGGATTCCAGGATGACGCGTTTTTCCCATGGCCCTTCCAGCCGGTCGGCGCGGTAGCACACTTGGCGGCGTGGCTTGTTTTGCGGCCACGACACCATCAACAAGTAGTATTTCCCGTCTTTCTTGATGACACGGCTGCCTTCCAGCAGTCCGGTCTCGGTAGAGTCGCGCTCGAAGAGTTGCAGGTTCAGCCCGTCTTCCTTCACGCCGCTCAGGTCGGCTTTGAGTTCCTGCAGGCCGCCGGTGCCGTGGAACACATAGACACGGCCATCGTCATCGAAAAACAGCGAACAGTCGTGGAAGTGTGGAAGGCGTGTGCGCAACGTCCAGCCTTGCCGCGGGTCTTTGGTCTGGTACAGGTAGCTTTCGCCGCCTGGGCTGTCGTTGGGGGCGAAGAGGGCATAGAACATGCCGTTGTGGTACTTGAGCGAGGTGGCCCATTGTCCGCGTCCATAAACCGTGCCCTCGCGCATGTCATATTTG
Organism: uncultured Paraprevotella sp.; assembly: GCA_944321565.1. GTDB lineage: Bacteria > Bacteroidota > Bacteroidia > Bacteroidales > Bacteroidaceae > Paraprevotella. The sequence continues at coordinate 31,636 of CALULT010000025.1, forward strand.
GGAGAGTCGGTGAGCCGGTCGAACAGATAGCTCACGGTGTGCCAGTTGACCAGGTCTTTCGAGGTCATGATGGGGCCGCCGGGCATCAGGTGCATGGTGGTGGAGACGAGATAGAAGTCGTTGCCCACGCGGATCACGTCGGGGTCGGGCACATCGGCCCACAGGACAGGGTTTCTGAAAGTGGGTGAAGCCGTTTGGCTGTCTGCCGCCCGGACGGATATCCCTAGGCAGGCAAGGAGAAATGTGGCGATGATGAGTTTTTTCATTATGGTTTCAATTTTATTTCACGGCCCAAAAGTAGGGATTCGCGTCCGAATGTTCCCGTTCGTATGTTTCACATACTTTTTGTGATGTCTTAAATCTAATGAAACCGTCTTAGGGAAAGGCAATTTGTGACATGGATAAAAAGGCGATAAGAATTTCAGAGCCTGGAACACCCAGTTTCAGAGCCTGGAACACTCAGTTTCAAAGCCTGAAACACCCAGTTCCAAACGCTTGGAACACCCAGTTTCAAGGCCTGGAACACCCAGTTCCAAACGCTTGGAACATTCTAATAACAACGTTGGAGGTCTTTTTGCCGTACAGAAACAATTTTCCTTCCCTTTGCTTGCGGTTAGAGATTTGGCGGCTCAGTAGATTTTTAGTGGGGGGTTAATAAATTCTGCACGGGCCGTAATGCCCCTTCTGTTCTCCATGCGGATGCCAAAACTGTCCCGCCTCGCAGGGGGACGAGCCCCGAAGGGGCGGAGGGGGTCTTACGCCCACGGGAACAACACCGGACGCATCTGCGGATAACATAAACGGGTCGGAAAAAGAGGAAAGTCACTCTTGTGCATGGGAAACCCCTCCGGCCCTGCGGGCCACCTCCCCTACAAGGCGGAGGAGTTTTGCCTCCGGACGGACAAACCTTTGTTGCGATGGATCTCAAATCTGTCGCAGCATATCAGAGGGCTAGCATGAAACCGTTTCCCCACTGAATTTCTACTGACCCGATGTTTTACGTCATGTCGATGAAGCCTGCGGGCAATCTCTTTGGCAACCAGTTGATTTTACGACAGTTGATGCATTTCTCTATTTTGCAGAAGAAGTAAATTCTCGTTTGGTCTTGTTCGGGATTGTGTTACCTTTGCAGGGAAGAGAAATAGAAAACTTCGAACGTTGGATTTATGTGTTGAAGAATATGGAGGCATTACCGAGGTTGCCTTTCAAGGCTTGTAACGCGGTTTTCCAAAAATTGGAACAAATTGTGGACATCGCCGCCATGAGCAAGGAAGACCGCATGAAATACGACGAGAGCATCAAGGTCTATCGCGACCAGTTGGCCGTGATGGAGTTTGAGCGGCAAAAATAAACTCTTACTATGCCATGCGGCCGACTACGAAAAACTGTCCCGCCTCGTAGGGGGACGAGCCCCAAAGGGGCGGAGGGGGTCTCACGTCCACAAAGACATACTTTATGTGTGTGTCCGTGGGTATGAAACCCCTCAGACCCGTTGGGCCAGTTCCCCTACAAGGCGGAGCAGTTCCTTCTCGTGGGTTTTGGCACACCCTCGGGCAAAAGCATACTTCATCAAGTGTATCCGCAGGCGTGAGCCTCCTCAGTCCCTATAGGACGACAGCTCCCTGCAAGGTGAGGGTGTTGTTCAAGCACCATTTGGATATTCTCTCTTCTTATGGCCGGTTCAGGAATTTCTTCCCGTCGCGGATATAGACACCTTTTCCCGGCTGTTCCACTTTCCGCCCGCTCAGGTCATACGTCGCGCCGTCTTCTTGTGACGGGGCATCGGACAGTGTGGAGGCGACGCCTGTGGCCGTATTCGTGAAAAATTGCCAGTAGTCAAACTGCATGAGGTCTTTCCGTTCGGCCGCAGTGGCACGGAAGCGGAAATACACATCGTGGATGCCGGTTACGGTTTCGTCCAGGTCGGCCCGCACTTCCGTCCATTCCCCGCTTTCCGGCACATTGATGGTGCCCACTACGTTGGACTGGGTGTCGATGCAGACTTGGATGAGTCCTGGGTTTTTAACCTTCCGCACGGCTAGCATGACGCTTTTTGCTCCTGTTGTGCCGAAGTCCACTGACTTGACCTTCACATAATCGCTCATGTCCAGCGAGTCCAAATAGACACCGCGCTTCTCGTCCTGTGCGGTGCGCACTCCAGAGGACATGCCGATGGTCTCGGCCTCCTGCCGGATATAGGGCGACAGGTGTGTCACGGCTTCCGTCACTCCTTCCTTGGTAATCGGGATGTGCGGGATGGTGCCGTCTTCGTTATAAGTGAATTCCTCCACGCACACCGAGCGGCGGAACCCGCTTCCGCCCTTCAGCCCGCCGTTGTGGTAGAAGATGAAGCTGCGGCCTTTGAAGTCCACGATGCCGGGATGGGTGGTGAAGCTGCCTTCGGGCGAGTCCATGATTTGCCCGCAATATTTCCAAGGCCCGGTGGGCGAGTCGCTCATGGAGTAGGACAGGTGTTCGGGAATTCCGCCGGCGGCGTAAACCAGGTAATATTTCCCGTTGCGTTCGTAAGCCCAGGGGCCTTCTTCGTATTTGTCCGTGCCCACCAGCCGGGTCTGTTCCTGCCCGTTTTCGTCCACGTAGGTTTCCTCATAGCCGCCCACGCTTTCCACCGTGCGGGGAACTTCCACGATGTCGCCATTGATTGCCATCATGTTCCGGCTCAGGCGGGCATACCACAGTCCGTTGTTGCCCCAATAAAGATAGGCTTGTTCGTCCTTGTCGATGAACACGGTGGGGTCGATGTCGCGGATGTCTTGGTTGATGAGTGGCTTGTTCAGCACGTCGCGCCACGGCCCTGTGGGCGATTCGCCTACCAATACGCCGATGCCGCGCAGTTGGATGGGGACGTAGAGGAACCATTTCCCGCTGCGCGAGATGGCATGGGGTGCCCAGGCTCCGTTGTCGCCCGTCCAGCTGAAGTTGTCCAGCGAGGCCACCGTGCCCCGGTCGGTCCAGTTGAGCATGTCGGTCGAAGTGTAGAGTTGCCAATAGGTCTTTTGGTAGCCTTCGCCCTCTTCGTTGTCCACGCTGGTATATAAGTAACAAGTGTCGCCCACCACGTAAGGAGCCGGATCGGCCGTGTAGCGGGTCTGGATGATGGGGTTCTGTGCAAGCCCCTCCGCAAAGGGAGAGGCAAGCGCAGAAGTGAGAAGAATGAAGAAAAATTTGTTCATTGAGTGTTAGGACTATTTTGCTATTTAATGATGAATTTCTTGTTGTCTTTGATATATATGCCGGCCGGCAGGTTCGTGCCTTCGGGCATTTGGATGCCTTGCAGGTTATAGACGGGGCCTAACGTGGCAGTCGTTTCCGCAGCGGCCACTTCGCGGATGCCCGTACCGATGTGCGGCAGTTCCTCTTCCGAGTAGAATCCGATTTCGCTCACCACGGAGGTGCCCGTCGTGCTTGTCATGCCGAAACAGAAGAGGAAACCGGAGGAGAGGCAGAACGGAATGCGCTGTTGTTCCTTGGGCAGACGGTCGCTCAGGTCCCACACGACCACCAGGTCGCCGTCGGCAGCTGTGAAAGTCTTCGTGGCCTGCACCGTGCCCACGTGCATACCCAAGGCATACCACAGCTGGGAGTCGGAGAGCTGGTCGCTGGCGTTGGACAGCTTCACGGCCAAGAGCGGATGGCCCTGCGTGATGTAGTAGGTGTCAGACTTCTTGGTGTCCAGCTGCAGGCAGACGTTGTTCGTGCCCGTGGCTTTGAGCGTGATGGTGTTGGCCTCGTTGTCGTAGCTGATGTTCGACTGCGACACACGTCCGCCGTCGCCCGTCACCCATTCCGATGCTTGGAAGCGGTAGGGCTTGGAAGCGTCCGGAGCCGCTCCTTCGGGCAGGTTGTTCGTCAGATAGACTTTGTTGATTCCTATCTTGCGCGAGGTATATGACCACAGACACACGCCATAAACCTGGCTGATGTCCGTCAGGTCGAGGTACATGATGTTCGAATTCCCGTCGCCCTTACAGATGAAAGGCACGGACGAGTTGTTGTTCTGCGTGAAAACGCGCAGGGAGACCGTGGCCGGCACGGCGTCGCCCATTTCGGCCACGAGGTAGCGGTAGCCGCTCAGGTTGATGCCGTTGTTGTTCCACCATCCGCCCATGCCTTGTGCCGAGGGCACGAAGCCGTTTCCGGCAAGGGTGCCTGTGCCGCGGATGGCGGGGTTGAAGTCGGCAAAGTCAAACACATAGTCTTCCATCTCGTTGGCCGGGTCGTTCAGGTATTCCGCGTCGATGCGCTGCGTTTCGTCGATGGTGACGGTCTGCTCCGTGCCGTCATATTCGATGCGGCAGTTCACTTGCGCCGACAGCGTATCGGCACATCCCAGCTCCCCGTTGACCAGCACGACGTCGAACACGCGTTTTTCCGTCATGCCTTCAAACTGTCCTTCACGTGCGCCCACGGTCAGTTGGCGTGTCGCGTCGTTCCAGTCCATGCGTATGGTGGCGTAAGCACCCTGTTCGTAGTTGTAGTTGTCGCCTTCGTCCTCATAGAGCGTGAAGGTGCCGTCGGCTCCGGGATAGATGCGGATTTGCAGGGTGTCCCATGAAGCGATGTCGGTGTATTGCGTCTTGCGTGCCCAAGGCAACACGCTGCCCGCCTTCACGTAGAGCGGCATGATGTCCAGCGCAGCTTCGGTGTTCACCGTCTGTCCTCCGTCGAAGGTTTCGCCCGTCCAGAAATTCGTCCATTTTGCGTCAGCCGGCAGATAGACGTCGCGGTCGCGCGCCTCGTATTCCATTACCGGAGCCACCAGCAATGACTGGCCGAACACATATTCATCCTTCACGTCCAGCCCCCTCATGTCCTGCGGGTAGAGGATGCCCAAGGCGTTCATGAACGATTGCCCGTCGCTGTGCACCGCCCAGGCCGTGCTATATATATAAGGTAGGAGGGCGTAGCGGAGGCTGATGTAGCGTTCGATGTTGTCGAAGTACTTCTGTCCGCGCTTGCCGAACACGTAAATCGCCTTGTCCGTGCCTGCGCCGTGGGAGCGCATCATGGGGCAGAACGTGCCGAACTGCAACCAGCGGGCATACAGTTCGTTGTATTCCTCGTTGCCCGGACCGCCCAAATCGCCGTTGAAGAATGCGCCGAGGTCGGAGTTCCAGCTAGGGATGCCGCAGGCCGTGAAGTTCAGGGCCGCCGGGATTTGCTTTTGGAAGGTTTCCCAGCTGGCTGTCACGTCGCCGCTCCAAGTGTTGGCACCCGTGCGTTGCTGTCCGGCGTAGGCCGAGCGGGTCAGGATGATGCAACGCTTGCCGGACAGGCCGGGTTCGGCGCGGTGGTGGTCATACACGCCGCCCACATGCACCAGCGGGAAGGCGTTGCGTACACTGCGCCACGTGCAGCCCATGCCTGTCACGAAGTCGAACGTCTCTTCCATCTCGTCGCCGCCCTGGTAGTGGTCGGGTTCCGAGGAGTCCAGCCAGTATCCGTCGATGCCTTTCGAGATGATTCCATCGTAGAGGAAGTTCCAGTAAGCATCACGGGCATCGGGGTTGTAGGTGTCATAGATGGCCACGCCTGCATCGCCGGGATAGGTGGAGGTCATGATTTCGTCGCCCTGCTTGATGAGCTCGCCGTGTTCCTTGAAGTAGGCGTAGGGCTTCGTGTTAGGCCCGAAGTTGGCCCAGGTGGAGATGATGTTGTGCGCATGCATGGCGTGGATGGAGTCGATCATCTCTTGGTAATTGTGGAACGTGGGATTACTGAACTCCATGCCGTTCCAATTGGCGTTGTCCGTGCCCCAGTACTGCCAGTCTTGCACCACGCAGTCGATGGGCACCCGCAAGCGGCGGTATTGTGCGGCCACGCCCATGTTCTCGTCCGCGCTCGCGTAGCGTTCCTTGCTTTGGAAGTAGCCGTATCCCCATGCCGGAATCATCGGCACCTGTCCCGTCAGTTCGCGCATGCGGCGGATGGCTTCGTTGCCGTCCGTCGCCGAGCCGAGCAGGAAGTAGTAGTCCACGCCGTAGCCCACGGCCGATTCGAACGACATCTCCACGGAGCCATTGTCGCTATAGGTGGTCGGCGAGGCGTTGTCCCACAGCAGGGAGTAGCCCCGGGTGGAGTGGAGGTAGGGAATCCACACCGAGGTGTTTCCCTCTATCATATAATTATAGGTAAGGCCGCGCTGGCTCATGTTGCCGTTTTGCAACTGCCCCAGGCCATAGAAGCGTTCGGCACTGGTGGGCTGGAACGACTGCTTCACGCGGTAGGAGTCGAAGGGGCCGTCCTTGCGTGCCGTCAGTTCCGTGGAACCGAGTTTTTCGCGCAGGATGGGCTTGTCTTCTTTGTCCACGAACATCACGCCGCCCGTGGCCGGGTAGTACCTCACGCCCATCTTGTCGCTCTTCAGGAGAGTGTAGCTGTCGCTGGGATGTTCCACGGCGACCGCCACCTCTTGTTTTTCGAGCGTGACCACCAGGTCGTGTTGCGGCACTTCGCATCCTTTCATGTAGCGGCGGATGTTCACGATTTCGGGTGTTATGAAGGATATTTCCGTCACCACGTTCGTAGTCTCCACGGTATCGACCAGCTCGGCCTTACCGTAGGGCGCGTCATAGACTGTCGTTGCCGCGCTGGCACCAGTCGCGAGCAACAAAAGACAGCAGAAGAATGAGTTTCTCATGTTTCGTTTATTTAATAATGTTTCTACGTTTGCAAATTTAATCACCTTCCCGCAGTCAAAGTCCTTTTATGTCGCAAAATCTTTTTTTTGTGTCGGAAGCGGGTGGGGTTGGGGTGGTTTTCATCATATTTTTCGGTGTGCGTGGCGCAGAATTAAAGCATTTGCAACGTGAAATAAAGGATTTGCAACATTTCAAGGGGGGGGGGTAAAAGCCTAATACCTATTTTTGTAGCGGCACAAGAAAAGCGAAAAATGCTATTAAAAACATAATCGAACTTAAATTGTAGTAAAATGAAAAAGTTTATCTTATTAGTCAGCGCGTGGCTGGGATTTGCCACTACAGCCACAGTGCATGCGCAAGTGGAGAGTACGCCGTATGCGTTTACATCGACGATTACGGCATCAGGCGAAGAGGGACTGCGGTTGCCGGCGCGGTTGGGCATGCAGTATTGGGACAACGTTGTGCTCTATGATGATCCGGAAGGTTTCGTGCTGACGGATGACACCAAGATGCTGAAAGCCGTTTGGTCGGGGTTTGCCAATAGTAATGCGAGAATGTCAATTTGGTATTCGGCGGAATGGAAAGTTCAAGGAGAAAGCGGAGAGGAGACGAAGACGTTTTCAACAGGTAATCAAGGCAGGGAAGAGTGGCCTACCATAAACTGGGCTTCCATTTGGACGGTAACTGATTCTTATGACCTTTCGACGTATGGCGACGCAGCGTCTGAAAATTCGATAAGCTGGATTTTGGCGCAAGACCCGCAGGCGAAAATTACAATTACCAAAATAACGGTGAATAATTTTTGTTATATGGAACCGGATGTGGCGTTGTATGATTTGGAATCGTTGGAAGTGGCCGGACAGATCGTGGAGACGTTGCCTGCCCAGCCTAACGGGGCCGATTATTATGGTGGTACGTTCACGGTGGTTAATAACGGAAATCAACCGTTTGGTATAGCAACGTTTGAAATACCGCAACAGTATAGGGGTGGTTATGTGCGTCTCGACATTAGTGAAGGAGCCGAATATAATTGGGGATTAAATTTGAATTTTGACCAAGGTGGTGCTCATTATAATTATTATGGACATCATGTAAAGCAGATAGGAAATAGCTATTATTATGAGATTCCAGATGAGGCTACCACGATGAACCCGCAAATGTGGAAGGAAGAAGCTGATAATGGAACGACTCCTTGGACGGTCAAAGTGGATGGTTTTTACCTGACCAATGGTTTTGACGATTCTTCTGTTTATACGGATGAGTTCTTCCCGTTGGAAGCTGATGAAATGAAATTGAATTATTTTGGTGATGGGAATGCTTTTGATGATGCGACCAAGCAACTGACTCTCGTAGAAGGCGGTGCGGCCGGTTGGTCATTAAATACGGACTTCTCCGTGTATGACTACGCCGTGGTGGTGTTGAATGAGCCGGCTCACGATGATTTCTCGTTCCGTTTCTTTGATGAGAATAATTATTGGTCTGCAGCTACGGAGAACAGCGCGGTTGGTAATGGAAATCTGTATGCGTCCTATAAGTTGGACGAGTTGCAGAAGAAGGTGAATGAAGAGTTGATTGACTTTAACGAGTCTCAGGTTTACATCGCCTGTTTCTGGGCCGCAGGTTGGGGACAGGGAAAAACGACCCACAGCCTTTCTCATGTGTTTCTTACCAATGTATTGCCCGACTGGAAGAATCCTGATGTACGCACCACGACAGCCGACAATTACGGCACAGTCTGCTTCGAATACCCGGCCGTAGTGAGCGGTGCCTACATCTATACCGTGGAAGGCAAGGATGCCGAGGGCACAACGCTTTACCTGAAACCCTACAATGGCGTGTTGGCGGCCGGTGTGCCTTATATATATAGGAGCATCAACGATGAGGGCGTGAACTTCTATCAAATGGAATCGGAGGAAGCCAAGAACGAAGCGCCGGTGACCCGCAACGGATTGGTGGGTTGCCTGAATGCGACAGTGAGCGAAGGCGGCTATGCCCTCCACACGGACAACGTCTGGTATAAGATAGACCAGGCAGTCACGTTCACAAACCGCGCTTACTTGGATTTGGATGCCGTTCCTGTATTGGCCGATGAAGAGGCTGCAGCAGCCAATGTCAACCGGATGGTGCTGGGCGACTGGGAGACGACGGGCATTGATGAAGTGAAGGCAAGTCCCGCACAGGTGGACGACGAAGCCGTCTATAACCTTTCCGGCATCAGGATGGATGCGGACAACTTGCCGAAGGGCATCTATATCCGTGGCGGGAAGAAGTTCATCGTGAAATAAACCAAATTGAAGACAACAATAAAAACCTGAATACAATGAAGACAACAAAGAAAACGTATGTGGCACCGGTGGTGGACATCGTGACGATGGTGCCCGAACAAATGATGGTAGTGAGTGGTGACCCCAATCAGATGTCAATAAGGGATAACGGCATAAGCGAAATTGAAAACTTCGCACCTCAAAGCAACAAGAACGTGTGGGAAGACTTGTGGTGACCACATCCATGGATTGTCATGCGAAAACAACGGGCGGGAGGATAAACTCTTCCCGCCTTTTCGTTGCTTCGCGATAGATGTCTTCTACTGACATAGGTAGACACATTTATAAGTAATAACTAAATGTGTTTTTATTATGGAAAAGAAGAATC
>CALULT010000026.1 GCA_944321565.1 uncultured Paraprevotella sp.
ACGCCCGGTGTGTCCATCATCGCGCCGGCCTACAATGAGGAGCGCACTGTCGTGAACAACGTCAACTCGCTGCTCGGGCAGGACTATCCCACTTTCGAAGTCGTCATCGTCAACGACGGCAGCACCGACAAGACGCTCGATCTGCTCATTGAGAAATTCGAGCTTGTGGAGGTGCCGTTCGCTTACGTGGAATACATCCGCACCAAGCCCTACCGTCGGCTCTTCAAGTCCACGAACCCGGAATACCGCCGCCTTATCGTGGTGGACAAGGAGAACGGCGGCACGAAGGCCGATGCCGTCAATGCCGGGCTGAATGCCTCTTCTTATCCTTACTTCATCAACATTGACGTGGACGGCATCCTGACACGCGACGCCATTTCGCAGTGCATCATTCCCATTCTCCAGGACGACCATGTGATTGCCGTGAGCGGGATTATGGCCGTTTCCAACGGGTGTAAGGTGGAAAAAGGGCAAATCGTCGAGCAACGTCCGCCACACACACCCTGCGCTCTGTTCCAGACGTTGGAGTACATGCGCTCCTTCCTCGTGGGCAAGATGGGGTGGTCCACCATCAACGCCATGCCCAACGTGTCCGGTGGATACGGGCTTTTTGATAAGAAGATCGTCATGTCGGCCGGCGGCTACAGTGGCGATTCCTTTGCCGAAGACATGGACATGATTATCCGCATGGTGGGCTATTGCTGCGACTTCAAGCGCAAATACCGCATCGTGCAGGTGCCCGTCGTGGCCTGCTGGAATGAGGTGCCTCCCAATATCAAGGTGCTCTACAACCAGCGTGTGCGCTGGGGGCGTGGTCTGATAGAGACTTTCGTTCGCCACCGCCGTTTCCTTTTCAACCGCAAGTACCGCAGGTTGGGATTGGTCACGTTGCCCTACGTGTTCGTGTTCGAGCTGCTGGCGCCCATCATCGAGTTCGTGGGTTTCTTGGTATTCATCTACCAAGCCCTTACGGGAGCTGTCAACTGGACATCGGCCTTGGTCATCTTCTTGGGGCTCTACACGTTCTGCTTCGTCCTTTCGCTCGTGGTGATGTTCAACGATTACACCTTGGGCGGCTCTTTCCGCAAGTTGCGTTCCTATCTGTGGATTATGGGGGCGGCCCTGCTTGAACCCTTCCTTTACCATCCTTTCACCGTGATATTCTCCCTGAAAGGGTATTGGAACTTCCTGCTTGGCAAACGGGCTGTTTGGGGAACCATGAGCCGCAAGGGCTTCTCTGATGAAGACAAGGATGCGGGTAAGTTCGGTGTAGCTACGGCCACTCCCGGCGAGCCGGCGGGGATGAAAGGAGGTGCGTCATGAAGAAATGGGGTTGCTTGTTGTCGTGGGTGATTTTTATCCTCTTTGTCTCCGGCGTGTATGCTTTCAATGGGCTACTTTCCGATGACATCAAAAGTCCCGACTACTATGCGGTCAATGTCCGTGCCATGTTCAAGCGTGGACAGTGGGAGGAAGGCAAGCGCCTGCTCGACGAAGGCCTTCGTTATTATACTGAAACCAATGATTTGAATGAACTCAACGGGCAATATTATTATCATCACAAGGATTACGACAACGCCCGTTATTACCTCATCGTGGCTTGCCGTGACAACCCGGAGAATGTGACAGCCAAGCATTTGCTTGTCAAAGTGGAGGAAGAGACCGAAAACTATTCCTCTGCCATTTGCTATATCAACGAGTTGCTCGAAATCAATCCTTATTGGAAAGGGCTTTGGCGCAAGAAGATAGGCCTTTTCCGCTTGCAGGACAACCACGTGGAGGCCGACAGGCTCCTGAAGCGGCTCCATCAGATTTATCCCAACGACTCCACCGTGCAACGCGATTATGTGGGCAGCCTTGAAGAGAAGTTCCTGCGCGAACGGAAGGCTGGCAACCGTAATGCCGTCATCACCTCGTTGTATGACCTGACGGAGGCCATGCCCGACAATGAGGAATACTACATCGCCCTGTCCAACCTGCTTTTGCAGGACGGCAACGTGGAGGAGGCTTTGCAAGTGTCCGGACGTGGTGTTTCCAATATGCCGCGCAGTTCACAGCTGATTATCAAGAAAGCTTCCATTTTGGCTGGTGAAGGACGTTATCAGGAGGCCTTGGCTTTCGTGAAGGCGCGTATGCGCTACAACCGCAGCGCGACACTGGGGCGTTTCTACAACAGTTTGTTGGCCGAAGCTGCCAATGCCGCCAAGATGAACGACCCTTATGTGCTCCACGGCCAGCTTTATGCCACTACCGGAAGCAGCGAAGCCCTCGATTATATGCTCAACACGTCGATTACGCGCGGTTATAACGAGGATGCCCTCTATTATTTGGCCGAGGCCAAAAGGCGGAGGGGCGAAACGCCATCCCTATTATATAAGGAATATATGGTTTATAAGCGCATGGGTAACGTCAACAAGGCTTATTCCTTGCTCAACACCCTTGCCGCCATAGACTCGACTAATACGGACATTGCCGATGAATTGGCGTTAAACAGGTTGCAGCAAGCCGGAAACCTCATCTCCGACGGGCTTTATTCAGAGGCATTGCCCTATGTGAAGGCTGCGGCTCGCCACAGCTATGATCCGGACATCACGGCTTCGGCCCTTAATAGGGAATATGCATGCTACTACGAGATGCGCCGTTACGACGAGGCACTTGTCGCATTGGACAGCATGTATGCCGTTGACCCCGATGACATGGGCTATTTCATTCGGAAATCCGACATCTTGAATCGCCAAGGGCATGCCATGGAGGCGTTGGATATGCTCGATTCCCTTATGTCCGATTCAATAGACATGGAATTGCGCCCGGTCTATGTGTCGGCCTACGAGGAAATCGCGGTGCCCTACATCAAGGGGCTTATCGAAGAAGGGGCGTCCTTCCTGGCCCTTTCCGAGAGTTCACGTCTATTGGCCCACAACCCGTCGAGTGTCGAGGGGCTGCAGTATGCCATTGGCATGTCCGATTTGTTGGGGCGTCACGAAACTTACGATTATTACGTGGACTTGGCGCGTTCGATATATCCCGACCGTACTGATTTCATCGTGAAAAAGGCTGTTTCCTACAGCCGTAACGGGGAATATGAACGCGTGGTGGACATGCTCCATCCGTGGCTTGAAAAATACCCGCATAATGAGGGCATCGTTGGGGCATACGCGGAAAACAGCGAATTGCTGGCCTACCAGCTTATCAAGGCCCATCAGCCGGATTCGGCCATTGCCGTGGTCGATAGCGCGTTGGTGTTCGATGCCGAAAACGAGGCTTTGCTGATGGCCAAGGGCATTGCTTATGAATCCATGCATCAGTATGATTCGGCTTACTATTATCAAGGCAAATATACGCCCGGTAGTGAAGAGGCCGTGGCCTTTAAACGCCGTTTGGATGGTTTGGAGAGCCGTTCCTACAAAAACGAAGTCGGCGCGGAATACCTGCAAGGACGCTACGGAGAGGCCGATGTGATTACATCGGTGGCCACATTGTCTTATACGCGGGAATTAAAAAACGACGACCTTCTTTCCGCACGGCTTAATTATGCCGGACGTGATGGCAGTGCCGCCGGCGAGGATCCCGAGGATCAAGTTCCCGGAGGCGTAGGCGTCCAACTGCAAGCTTCGTGGACTCATTCGATCTCGTCCAAGTGGAGCCTTTCGCTCACAGGCGGGATCGCTTCGAAATATTTCCCGAAATTTATGGCCGAAGCCAAGTTGGAGCACTATTTCGACCGTGATGTCACGGCCGACGTGCATGCTGGCTACCGGCGCATCAGCACCTATTCCAAGGCTTATCGTTGGGACTATGTTCCCGAGACGGGCGAGGGTGCTTGGGCATTCGACGGGTGGGACGAATACAACACCAACTTCTTCAGCTTGGGCGTGGGTGCCACCAAGTATTGGGAACGCGTGGCCTTGGGCGGAAAGGTGGACGGGTTCTTCACTGCGTCCAAACTCTATGTGAATGCTTCGGCACAGTTCAAGTATTATCCGCTTGACGACGGCCGCACGAGCATTATCGTCACCGGAAGTGCCGGAACGGCGCCCGAGGCTAACATGATAGACAATGCCATGCCTGGCACCTTTGACAAACTGAACACCTCGGTGGGGTTGGGCGGCATCTATATGATTAACAAACATCTCTCGGCTGGCCTGATGGGTACGTGGAACACGTTCTATAGCCAGCTCAACGAACGAGACGGAGGTTCGATGGACTTCACGGAGACAATCACTACGCGATACCGGAATTTGTATAACATCCATTTGCAGCTATATGTACACTTTTGACCGATACCTATCACCTAAAATCGCAGCCTTTTGCCTTGCAGTGGCCTTGTGTTGTGGTTGTGCCGCCGAGCGGAGAAGCCCGGTAGGGGACGGTTATGTCATCGTGCCGGTGGATGAGGACAATTCCGAGGATGTCCGTTGGGCGGAATACCTGTCCGGACAAATCGTGCGACGTTCCGTCAAGACCGATACGTCGGCTTCTCACCGCCGCGGGGTGGAGGTCCGGGTGCATGTCGATGCGTCCCTTTCTCATGATTTCGTGGTGGAGCGCAAAGGAGAGATTCTGCATCTCTCTGCTCGCGATGCGGACAAGATGTTGTGGCTCCTTTATCAGTTCCTTTCTTCCCGTGCGGGCCAGGGGCTGGACGTGGCCGACTTGCCGCCGGCATTCGTGTCGATGGAAGGCGACTGCGGAGATTTTGCTTTCGAATACCGTGGCATTTACACGCCTTCCAATTCCGACCCGGAGTTGATGCCTGTCATGGCTTCGCATAATGTGGACTACGATTGGGCTTTGTGGGGGCACAACCTGCGGCGGGTGTTCGATGGTGGGCGGATACCCGATGAGGCGCGCGCTTTGGTGGACGGTGAACGTGCCGGGAGCCAGTTCTGCTTCTCGTCCGACGTGTTGTTCAATGCCGTTTCCCGCTTTGTCAAGGCACACAGGAGTGGCGATGAAACCAGCCGTTTCGTCATCATGCCCGATGACAACGGTCTTGTTTGCCAATGTCTGGCCTGTGTGAAGGCCGGCAACACGCCCGGTTCGGCCACCCCGGCCGTCAGTGCGTTGTTGCGTCGGTTGGCCGACCGTTATCCGGACGATTTGTTTTTCACTTCGTCCTATATGACCACGGTCGATCCGCCTTCTGCGCCTTTGCCTTCCAATGTGGGGGTGTTGGTCAGTGCCATCAGTGTGCCCATGCAGGAGAAGTTCAAATCCCGTCCGGCCACAAAGAAGTTTGCAGCATTGGTGAACCGTTGGCGACAGGTGGCGGGACGGGTCTATGTGTGGGATTATATGCGCAATTTCGACGACTATCTGACGCCCTATCCATGTCTGCGTTTGTTGCAGCAAAGGCTCGCTTTTTTCCAATCCATCGGGGTGAAGGGCGTGTTCTTCAATGGGAGCTCGCCTTCTTACGCCCCGTTCGATGATGTGCAGACAGCGGCTGTGGCCGCCATGTTGATTCGCCCGGAGCTTCCGGTGGCCGAATATGTCGATAGCTGTTTTGCGCGTTATTATCCCGTCACGGCAGGGATTCTGTCTTCCGCTTATGGGGATTGGGAGGATGGCGTAGCCCGCAGTCGTGAGTTGTTGCCGTTCTACGGTGGCATCGGTGGTGCGGTGAAGGCATGGCTTGTGCCCGATGAATACGTCGCGTTTTGCGATTCGCTCGACCGTAGGGCAAAGTCTGCGGGCGAGACAGAACGCGCGCGGCTCAACAGGATGCTTACCGCTTCGTGGTTCACGCGGTTGGAACTGCTTCGCCGTCCCGGTGGCGGTTACATGGAACAGGAAGCCCTGCGTTGCTTGGATGGGTTGCGCGGTTATACGGCTTTTGCCGACATGGCCGCCTATCGTGAGGCCGAAGGCGCATTGGAGCGGTATATAAAGGATTGGGATGTGCTGATGGCCGTTAATCGTGTGGCTGCCCGTAACCGTTTGCGGGGTGTGGCCGTCGAGTCTGTGAGCCGTCCCGACGGGGCATACGCCGACCTTTCGCCGCTTACCGATGGCGAATGTGCCCTTCCCACCGATTATCACACGGGCTGGGTCATTGCTTCGCCCGAGAAGGTTGTGTGGCGGTTGCCTGCGGGACAGGTGCGTTCCGGCGATGTGCTTTCGCTGTCGTTCCTCAACGTGCCGCGTTGGCGTATCCATTTGCCCCGGAAAGTGGAAGCCTGGCAGGGAGACCGTCGCGTGGGTGCGGTGGATGTGCCGGCCGAAGAGCAGGCATTTGTACGTCGCGAGGTGGCCTGTCAGTTGGGAAGGGTCGATTCGTCTCAACCCTTGGAGTTGCACCTTGCGCAGCGCGAGGAAGAGAAACGTCCCACCTTGGCATGCGATGAAGTGGCCGTTTATGGCAAGAAGTGAGAGTTGAACTTAAAGTGAAGTGGAAAAATGAAGAGGAATAGTATGATACGGATGTGGGTTAAGGTGGCCGCTTGCGTGTGCGGATTGGCCTGCATGGCCACATTGGGCTCGTGCCGGAAGAACATCGGCATGACGACCGTGCATGTGCCCGACTCCGTGCGCCATTACTATCCCATCCTGACGGGCGAGATTCTGAACCTCTCGTTCCTGTTGGAGAACACGGGCGACCAGCCGCTCATCATTCGCGACATACAGACCTCATGCGGCTGTATCGTTCCGGAACTGGACACGCACATGCTGTTGCCGGGCAAGCAGGTCAGGTTGCTTTTCAAATACGAGAGCGCGAAGAACATAGGCTATGTGGACCACACCATACGCATCTATGGCAACATCAAGCCCACGGGCATTTGCAAGTTGAAGTTCGACATCAACGTGGTGACCCACGCCGACTACACCCGCGATTATGAGGAACTCTACAAAGAAGAAGTGGAACGGAGCAACATCATTCGCGGGCTGGTGGACGGCGATGAGTCGGAAAAGGGATACTGGACCGATGACATCAGCCACGACAGCCGTTCGCAGGAGCAATACTTCTGGCGCAAGAAGGGAGGAGACTGACGGGTTGGTCGAGGAAAAGGTTCTTACTGCCCCGTGGTTGGAGCGGGGAAACATTGGGAATATTAATAAGAAAGTTTTAACGTTAAAAACGAGTGATTATGAAAAAAGTAATTTTATGCTGTTGCGCAGCTCTCTTGGCCGCATGTTCGGCCGACGAGCTGGCTACCGGAGGGGGGACGGTATCTCCGCCTTCGGGAGAAACTTTGACGAGTGGGACGGTGAAGTTCACCAACAACACTTCGCTTACCATTGGTAGTGCACCTGCGCAGACACGCGCTGCATTCCTGACACGCGGTGCGGCCTTCGACTTTGAAGGGAACGATGCCTGCAAACTCGACATTCCTGCGGCGCCGACTCAGGAAGTGATTGATGCTGCAGGTACACCCATCACGAACTATTCCATGCCGCTTAACAGTTTGGCCAAATCTACGGCGATAGGTGAGGGGGGAGTAGCTACTATTGGTGAGAGAGGTCTCTCCACGTCTTCTATCATCTATGTGCTTAACGGTGGTAAGGTCGTGGTTAATGGGGCTTGCTCCGGTGGCGGAAGCATCTATGTGTTTGCCGGAGGAACGTTGGAATACAATGCTGCGGAACTGTCGGATTTCAAGGTGTACAATTATGGCGGCACAGTGACGCTGCAAGGAGACCTTGCCATTGCTGAAAGTGCTGAATTCTACACGGAAAATGACCTCAACATGGACGGCTACGCGTTGACGGTCAACGGCAAGCTCTATGTCGGAGGCAACCTTACCTGTGAAAACATCACCTCTAATGTAGATGGCGCACAGTTGCACGTCATTGGCAATGTGGAGGTCAATCCGGAGTACGACACAGACGGCAATGTCGTTGATGGCACGGGGGCTGTCAGCATCACGGATGGTGCAGATGCCTGTGTAGAAGGTGCCATGACGGTGTATAGCCTTTCGGCGAGCCGTTATGCTAACGTACATGCCGACTGCAAGCTCGTGGCCACGGATGGCGTGAACTCTTCAATCAATATCACCAACGGTGCCACTCTTTGCGCAGCCTATGTGAAGACGGGATTGCTTCATGTGTCGGGAGGTGCCCAAGGCGGTATGGCATACGTTTACATTTCCGATGGTGGGGTAATCAACGTGGACAAGCTCACCTTGGGCAATTCCATGCTCTTGGCGGCACACGATACCGACAAGGCTCTCGTGTCGGCCAAGACCGTGACCATAGAAGGCGGAGTGATTTGGGAAGAGATTATTGACCCCACGCTCTATGTGAACTACGAGGAACTTTGGGCCGATGCCGCCCCTGTGGACAAAACGAAGCACAACATTTCCACGATTAACGCGGGTGATGTGCAATGCAACCCGGGCTTTACAATTGGTGGCGGTGAAGAACCTGAACCGGATCCTGAACCCGAGCCCGAACCTGAACCTGAACCCGAACCCACTCCGGATGATGGCGACATCGTAATAGAGATTCCGACTTGGGTGGTGGACGATTACACGCTCCGTGCCGATGATTTCGCCATCCGCGTAAATGGTGAATACGTGGAGGATATTAAGGTGGCGGACAATACCGCTTCGCTGGGCGACATCCAGATTGTGGACGACAAGTTGACCATCACCGTGTCCGGCCTTAGCGAGGAGAACATCCTTCCGGGCAAGGATTACACCTATGAGGTTTGGATGTGGGTGAACAACACAACGTTGCTCAATGACGGCACGGGTGGCTACGGCCCGCTCTTCGATGTCACGAAGTATGCCGAGTGGGTCAACCCGACGAATCCGGAAGATCCCTACAGTGACGATGACTCCGGCTGCGACATCACGTCGTTGATTGCTCCGGATAAGGTGTGGTCGCCCGCAGGTTATGTCGTGCGCTACAATGTCTATCGCGGCTTGAGTGGCCATGTGGATAAGGAGACCGGTTATGGCGACACGCCCTACATCAAGGTGTCTATCCACGTGCAGCGCGATGCCACTGCAGCCGAGGACACCAATGTGGGAATTTACCCGACTTTGGGTGCCCAGTGATGGGTGGCGGATAGAGTCAAACAAGTCTAAGACGGAAGCACAGGGTGCGCGGAGGCCATGCCTTTGGTGCCCCTGTCTTCCTGTCTCTTGAACATAGATTGGCTTGGGATGCAACAACAAACAAGATTATTAACCAAAAAACGAAAGAACATGAAGAAAATATTTTTTCTTTGCGCAGCCGCAGCGCTGTTTGCCGCCTGCTCGTCAGACGAGGTGGGCGAAATCGAAGGCGTGAACGAGGTGGTTCCTTCCGTTGAGAGGGAATATCCTTCCGCAGCTTCTGTGGAATTCACCAACGGGACGGCCATGATTATCGGTGCTTTTGACGAAAATGGCCAGGCTCTCACTCGTGCAAACGAAGGGACTGTGGAGTTCTGCATTGACCTTGGCAAGTTGGAGAGCGATGTGTTGAACAATTTGGGTGACTATAAGCTCAAGGCCGACGATTTTGCCATCCGTATAGATGGTGAATATCTGGAGAGCATCAAGGTTGAAGGCAACACGGCATCTTCGAAGAACATTCAGTTGGTGGAACAGGATCTTAAGATTGCTGTGAAAGGTTTGGAGAAGCTTGACTTTGACTATGCCGACAATTACACCTTCGAGACTTGGATTTGGATTGAGAACAAGAAGTTGCTCAACGATGGCACTGGTTCTTATGGCGAACTCTTGTCAGATGCTCAAAAGGCTGGTTGGATTAATGAATCTTCTTGGCCTGTAGCTGAAGGTGAAGAGACTGGTTATGACCTTTCCCAGTCTATTTGGAATGCTTATGGCGGCAATGGTTCTGCCTTCTTTACGGCAGACTCTCCTGCTAAGGGCTTGCTCGTGAAGTACAACGTGTATCGTGGCTTGCAGGGTCAAAACGGCGACACTCCTTACATCAAGGTGTCTATCTCTGTGGAGAAGCCGGAACAGACCACTGTCGGCGATGGTGCTAATGAATGCACTTGGGTTCACATCCCTTACGTGGCCAAGTAGCATTTACTTTCTGCTGCGCTTCCCGGCAGTTAGCAGGCGGCTTGTCCGCCGCTTGTCCCGGGGAGTGCGGCTTGCAGCCCACCGTCTGCCAGCCGGCGGGTGTTGCAACTACCATTCTGGCGATTACTTGCATTTCAAGGCTAAATCTTGCGTAGGAGGATGCGTCAACACGATGCATCCTCTTTTGTTATTTCGCGCTGTTCCGTGTTTGGGGGGGGATAGTTTTTGAACAAAAACAAATGGATTTGTTTTGTATTTGCTCTCAGTTTGTATTATCTTTGTTTTCAGAAAAAGAAGATTTGATTATGAAGGAAAAAGGCAGAAGACCAAGAATGAGAACCAATTGTAAAGAAGCCCTTGATTTGCTTGCAAAAATTAGGGCTGATGGAGGGAGACAAAAGCTTAACAAATTGGGCGAATGGTTGGCTACTAATCCTGAGCCTTTGTTCACATGGGATGAAAAGGATTTGAAATACATCATGAAATGAGAGTTTACCTTGATACTAATATCTTGGCTTTTTTGGTTGGACAAGACAGAGGCAATTCTATAAGTGAAGATGTAAGAGGCATTGTGGAAGATTACGAAACACTATTGCTAACAAGCTCAATATGTATCATGGAACTTATTCATCTGATTCAAATCGGCAAGGTACATATTCCGGGCGTATAAGGATATACGCCGTGCTGGGCATGAAGCCTTGAAAGGACTAAATGAGCTTGGAGTCGGCATGGTTCCATTTTCCGAAAATCACGTAAGGACTTTGATAGACCTTCCTTTATATGATGATCACCACGACCCCAATGACCGCATGATTATTGCACAAGCCATGTCCGACCGCATTCCGCTTGTAAGTTCAGACAGGAAATTTACCCGGTATGAGTGATACAGGCTCGATTTTATATTAAACGAGCGATAATCGTTTAATACTTTCTACGGTGTCTTTAAGTGGATGGCTGATATGTGGGAGAATGGTTCAAAAAAGCAGTCCCGCCTGTGAGGGCGGGACTGTTCGGTTTCTTTGGGTTACGGGTTGATGTTGTTGCCCGTGGTAGCATAAAGCCCGATGAGTGCGCCGGTGAAACCGCCGGCCACGTCTGTCGAAAGGATGTCGCCGGCCATCGTGCCGCCGAGGTTGGTGAACGAACCACCTTCCGTGGCATAGCTGAAACGGTAGTCGTTGCCCTTGCCTTCCACTTGCAGCGAGACAGGCTTGTCCGTGTTGATTTCCGTGCTGGCAATCACTGTGGTCTGTCCTTTCTCCGTCTTGGCTAGCAAGAGGATGCTCTTTTTGTCCTTTTGCGTGATGCCGAACACATAGTTGAAGTTTTCGTTCTGGTAACACGTGATGCCGGCCAGCTCGTTGGCGGCTTTGGGCTCATATTTCATCGTGGTAGAAGCCTTGAAGGTGCGATGTTGCTGGCGGTAGAACAGGGTAGAAGTGGGGCGCACCTCCTTGATGTTCGTGCCAAACGGGGTGATTTGCAGGCCGCCTTTCTTGGCTTCCGAGATGAAGTCTTCGCGCGGGCCGCGCAGGCCTATCCAGCGGAAGTCCAGCGGAAAGGCCGCGAACGTTTCTTCGAACGTGAAGTTGCCGTTGGGGAAGAAGCCTTCTTTGCCGGTCTTGTTCACCGTACCTTTCGGCATTTTCAGCTTGGCCTGCAAGGGAATCAATCCGTTTTCGAACACCGGGAACTCGCCGCTCCAGTCCACGGGCAGTATGAACGTTTCGCGCCCTGTGGTGACCACGCCTTTTTCATTGGGGCGGATGGCCAGGAACACACCGTAGTATTTCCCGTCCGGGCCTTCCACCAAGTCGGCATGTCCGGCCCAATCCACTTTTTCAGCACGGTCTTTGGCAAAGTAGCGTTGGGTGAGGATGGGGTTGTTCGGAGCCGGCGTGAAGGGGCCTTTGGGGCTGTCGCCCACGAAAATCACCTCGCTGTGCCAATCGCCCGTGCCGCCTTCGGCGCACATCAGGTAATAGCGTCCGTTCTTCTTATACATGTGCGGCCCTTCGATCCAAATGGGTTTCTTGCGGATGTCCGTGCCGCCGTTGACGATGACCTTGTCCGTGCCGGGCACCACCTGGTCTTTCTCCAAGTCGTAGTCCCATATCTTGATGACGCGGTGTCCTTCATATTGTTCTTCTCCCTTGGCCGGCGCGTCGTTGTGCACCACGTAAGCCTTGCCGTCGTCGTCAAAGAACAGCGATGGGTCTATGCCGTCGAATTTCAGCTTCACCGGGTCGCTCCATCCCTTCATCGGGTCTTTGGTCTTCACCACCATATTGCCGAATCCACCGGAGAATTGGGTCGTAATCATGTAGAAGGTGTCGTTGTGCGGGTTGTAGCAGATGGCCGGGGCATACACACCCATGCTGATGCCGCAGTCCTCCACCTTCAGCTGCGACTTGCGGTCGAGCACGTGCCCGATTTGTTTCCAGTTCACCAGGTCTGTGGAATGGAAGATGGGCACGCCGGGGAACATGGCAAACGAGGAGTTCACCAGATAGTAGTCCTTTCCCTTCCGCGTGATGCTGGGGTCGGGATAGCAGCCCTGCAGGATGGGGCTATAGAACTCGTCGGCCTCCAAGGGGTGGTCTTTGTAAATCTGGTCATCGCCTTGGTAGGTGAATTGGGTGAATACCGGTGCGTTGACGCGCTCCCGTGCTTCGGCTGTGGTCGCGAAGCCCGCGGCGAACAAGGCGCAGGCAAGGAGCATGGCACTCCGGCGGCTTGTCTGCCATTTGTGTTTCAAGGTTGCTTTTTTCATTTTATTGAATTATTAAGTTGGGTTATCTTTTTTCGTGTGCCTAAAATGACATGATACAAAGATAGTCCAAGACTGCGAAACGGCCTATGCGTTTTGTAACATCTTCTTTGGAATATTACGTGAGCAAAAATATCTGTTACATTTGCGGAGGTGTTCTCAGTATTTTTGTTAATTCCGCAATCTGCCAAACATTCTGTGAAAGCCCCGCAAGAAATACTCCTCCGCCTCGCAGGGGAGGTGGCCCGCAGGACCGGAGGGGTTTCCCACCCACTTATTCTATCTGCAAGTCCGACATAAGTGTGATTACCCCCCGTGGATGTGAGTCCCCCGCCCTCCGCTGTGCGGCTCGCTCCCCTGCAAGGCGAAACGGTTTTGTAACTCGTACGTGTATGTTTTCGTTTGATGTTAGTGCTTTTCTCCTTGCGTTATTCGCGTCCTTCTCTCCGTATCTCAGATTTTATCGCATTCTCGCGAATTTTCGTTTTGACGTTTTTCTTGTGTTGCGCCATTTCGCTTCGCTTTTTGTAAGGTTGAGGCATTTGTAAATGCCATTTTTGCGTCATAATGGAAGCAATATCCCCGTTTCCTTCATTTTCTAGTTGCGCAATAAAATCGCGCAACTAGAAAATGAGTGGTGTTTTGAAGCTGGCAGCACTGTCCTTTTGGGGATTTTTTTCATTTGATAGTCCAAAAGTAGAGCATCGGATTGCCCGTCGGTTTTATCGTCTTATCAAGGAAGGGCAGGTAGGGCGCATTCATCTTTTCTGCGCCTTCGTTTTTCGCGAATTCGGTTTGGTGCTTTTTGAGCTGCGCCAGAATACTGTTCACGCCAGCCGCAGGCATGTCATATACCAGGCCGTCCGTTGCTCCCTGTGTGGGGAGAATGTAGAAGTTGCTGCCCAGGCAAAGGTCGTTGTGCAATTGTTCGTCCATGATGCACTTGCCCGTTTGGCGATTCAGGATGAACCATTGCCTGCAGATGTCCGAATTGAACAGCAGGAAAGAGTCCGAGGCGCAGATGTTGAAAATCCGCTTCGCCGCGTCAGCCTGCCGCCCGAAGTCGATGTCGTAGGTCTTTTTGACCTTCCCGTTCCGGATTTGGCATATCCGGTTGCTGCCCGGCAGGCTGGCGTAGGCTCCGTCTCCGAGCACGGTGAGCGACTTCTCGCTGGTCGCTTTTGCTCGTGTCCCGTTCGCCTGTGTCCAAACCACGTCGGGCTGAGCCTCCATTTTGTTTTTATCGAAGGCCACCAGTTCCGTCCCGTTTTCAGTTGTGCGGATGGCATATAAGATGCCTTCGTCCATGCCGATTTCGAGCAAAGAGGTCTCCATGGGCACTGTTTTTTCCAAGTTCAGGTCAAGGTCGAAGGCCAACAGTTGGCTGGGTTCCGCGCAGTAGGCGTAGAGCATCCCCTCCTGCGTGTCGAGCGTGGCGTCCACCAGTTTTTTGTATATCCCGGCCATGTCGGCCGTAGTCTTGAGGAATTTCCCTGTGCGGTCGAACATCAGGATACGGTTACCCATGTTGTCCACGACGAAGATGCGGTTTTCCGCGAGCAGCAACCGTCCGATGCGCATGTCGCGTATGCGGGCTTCCTCCGATGGCGTTTCCAGGAGGACGAGTTCAGGCTGAGCCATGAACGAAGAGATTTGCAGCGGCCGGTAGTCTTTATATTCCACCGCCACTTTTTCCCCCGTGCCGCACGACAGGCAGGCCAGGAGGGCGATTGCGCTCAGAAAGATGGGATGTTTCATGTGATTATGGTGTTTGGGTTCATTTGATTTCCGAAACAACGAGCACGGGATTGCCGTCGGGTTCGTAGAGCTCCCGCATGGTTTTTATTCTCTCCGGCTTCAAGCTTGCTTTTCCGCTCTCTACAAGCTCTAAATTATAGCCGAGGTTATGTTGGGCAACTTCGTTGACGACAACATTGTTGCGTAATCCTTGTGAGGGCGTGAAACGGGAATTGCTGGGAAGTTCTGTGAAGGAGAGCCCATATTTGGTGCCTTTGCATTCCCCTGTGTTTTTGTTCAGGATGAAGCCTGTGGCCATGTTTGTGTTGAAAAGCATGATGGAGTCGGAACTGCAGATGTTCACAATAGACCAATTGGCATCTCCGTAGTATCTTTCGAAGCGGTCGCGCGACATGCCTTCGTCAAGGGCATGCTCGTCCAATCCCTTTTCGCCGAAGTCAATGACATACTCGTTGAGGATGTTTCCGTTGCCGATGCGGTAAATGACGTTGTCAAACGCCATGCTTACATAGATGCCGTCTTGGCATGCGTTGAGCATTTTTCCCATCGTGAGCAGTCCGGGTATGCCTTTGTCGTACGTCAAGATTGTGTCGGGATTTGCTTCCAGATGGTCTTTGGGTATGGCAATCACGTTGAATCCGGCAGGCTGTCCCTCGTTATGCCTCAGGCCGTATAGAAATTGGTCATCTATGCTTATTTCGGTCATGAAGTAATCCAAGGGGATGATTTCTTTCACGTTCAAGTCCAAGTCGAAAACCATCGTTTGGTAGGGGGCGTCGCAGTGAACATAGAGTTTACCTTCTTTCTCGTCCACTGCCGCATCGATGACCCGGATATATTCGTTATGTCCGCGCCCCACCATTTTGGCTGTGGACTTCAAGAAGTTTCCTTTCTCATCAAACATGATGACCTTGTTCCCGATCCTGTCCACGATGAATATCCGGTGCTGGGTGAACAACACCTTTTCTATGTCATTGATGAGGGACTCGGTTGAAGAAGCCTCCAGCGGGATATTCTTGTAACTGTTGATGAAGGAAGAGCTTTCAGGATCTTCGTCGCAGTAATCCACGACGATGTGATGCACGTTGCGGGTTTGCGGCTTTTGGGTGCAAGCCCAGCACGTCAAAACGCACAAAATGATGATGGCTGCTTTTTTCATGGCGGTAATATCTTTTGCTTTCGGGCAAAGATACTCAATCTCACAGAAAGACTTTGCAAAAAAAAGTGAAAAACATTTAATGGAACGCAGCCATTTGTCGGGATACTGTCCGAATGTAAAAACTCCTCCCCTGCAAGGCAGGACAGTTTCATCACACTGCGGCGTTTGGCTGGCGTTGCAAACGCAGTAGTACTTACTTTGCCAAGTAAGTATATCTTCTATGGCCATCGCAGTATATCTTACTTTGCCAAGTCAGTATATCTTCTATTTAGAAAGCTAGTATCTTTTGGAAACCGGCAAAGGCTCTTTGGGGAAGTCATATCCCTTCTTTTAGTTGGGCAGCAGGGGACGGAAGTTGCCGGCATTCGTGAAACCGTCGTGGGGGCTGAAACGGTTGCTCAGTTCATCCGGTACATTCCTCCTCCCGCCATCCTGACGACCCCTTTCATTTCCAGGTTGAAGAGAAAGGCACTCAGCTTGTGCACGGGCAGGTTCGTGGCCACGGCCAGCGCGTTGATTTGCAAGCTTCCAGCCTTTTGCAGGCATCCCACAATGAGCTGCTCTTCCGCGCACAAGTCGGGAAAGAGCTCCAGTTGGGTGTCTTGGACTTGCCCCGGCTGGGCGGCCGGTTGCCAATCCATGGCCTCCACGAAGTCCTGTGCCGTCTGCACCAAGGCGGCTTTGTTGTCGCGGATGAGGCGGTTGCAACCTTGCGAATAAGGGTCGCCCACGCGGCCGGGGAAGGCGAACACGTCGCGGTGGTAGTCTGTGGCAAGGCCGGCCGTGATGAGCGCGCCGCCCCGTTCGGCAGACTCCACCACGAGGGTGGCGTCCGCCATGCCCGCCACGATGCGGTTGCGCCTCACGAAGTTCACCTTGTCCGCGTTCGTGCGGCTCATGAACTCTGTGAGCAGCCCGCCGTGTGATGTCATCAGCACGGCAGTGTCGCGGTGCATGCGCGGATAGATTTGGTCCAGTCCGTGTGCCAACACGCCCACGGTGTCCATTCCGTTGTCCAGCGCGGCCCGGTGGCTGTGGATGTCTATGCCGTAGGCCAGCCCGCTCACCACCAATGTGTCGGGGCACAGGTGCTTCAGTTCGGTCACGAAGTGTCGGCAGATGTCCTTGCCGTATTCCGTGGCGTGGCGGGTGCCCACCATGCTGACAACGTGCGTCCGGTTCAGGTCGGCGTTGCCTTTATAATAGAGGAGAACCGGCGCGTCGTCGCATTCCCGCAACCTTGAAGGATAGTCCGTGTCGTGGAGGCAGAGGCAGCGGATGCCATGTTCGCGGGCAAACTGCAGTTCTTCTTCTGCCCGTGGCAGCTGCTGTTCCATGTTGGCCAGCGCGGCCAGGAGCTTGTCCGGGGCTTCGGGGTAGAGGTCGCGGATGTTGCGGCGGTGTTCGAATACGGCTGTGGCACTGCCCGCTTCGTCCAGCAGGCGGCGTTGCATGGCGGTGTTGACGTGTGGCACCCGCGTCAGGGCCATGGTGCAGAGGATTTCCTGTTCGGTCATGTGCGTGTGGTCAGTCGTTTTCGCCGGGTACGATGCGGTCCAGTTCGCGGCAGGTGCCGAGCCGTCCGTTGATGAGGCACACCGTATCGACCTGGCTCTTCAGGCAACATTTCATGTCGGGCAGCCGATAGACATCCTGGTAGAACACATATTTGATGCCGTCTTTTTCCACCCGCAGTTTGCAGGTGAACGAGTCGCCGCTCCGCAGCGGGGTCTTGAACGCCATGGTCAGCCGTGCCACCACCGCGTCGATGCCTTGTGCGTGGAGGCTGGCAAAGCTGATGCCCCGCGACAGGAGGAACTCGTGCCGCGTGTGCTCCAGGTAATGCTGGTAGTTGGCATTGTTCACGATGCCTTGCAGGTCGCACTCGTAGTCGCGCACTTTCATTTCCAATTCGAAGATGTAGTCTGTTTTCATTGTCCGTTTATGTGAAGTTGTCTTTTCGTTTCAGGAATTCGTAGCCGAAGCGGCAGTGCAGGCAGTAGCGGCGGTCGCAGTATTCCTTCTTGAGCTGGAGGAGGGCTTGCGAGTCGGCTGCGCTTTCGGCCCGTATGCCGCATTCGTCCCATAGGCGTGTGATGTGGTTGTTTTCCGCCTGGATAGGTTCGAGCAGCTGCAGCGCCCGTTGGCGGAAAACGTCTTGCGCATGGGTGATGCCGTAGGCGTAGAGCACTGGCACCACCGTGTTGACGACGATGAGGTTGAGCGAGGCCTTGGTCAGTGTCTTGGCATTTTTGTAACTCGGGCAACCAAAGGTGTAGTGCGACTCCCAGTAGGTGGTGGCATGGGTGGAGAGCATGGCATGCAGCTCTTCGATGGTCTTGGCCTCCAGCAGTCTGGAAAATCCCGCCCGTTGGTCATAGTAGAGTCGGGCAAGCTGCGAGATGCGCACGTGCGGGAAGTTCTGCGGGCGGAGCCGCAGGAATTTCCATGCCTCCGCGTCCATCGGTTGCAGGGAGAATTTGTGTGCCAGGTAGTCGTATTCCTGTTTCAGCCGGGGATAATAGCCGTCGTTGGCGGCTTCCTCGCGGTATTTCTGCGGGATGGTGTCAATGTCTAGCAGGCCGGCCTGCCCCAGGAAGAGGGCTTCGATTTGGAATAGGTCGTCACGATGGTGGCCCACGGCTTGCAGGGGGATGTGGCGCGCCCATTCTTCGAACGCGTCGCCGTTGATGCCGAAGCCGAAGTTGCGGGCCAGTGTGGCGAAGAAGGCCTGTTCCCAGTCGCCGTTGGCTGTTTTCACGCGGCGGGCCACGGTCTCCGCGCGTTGTTCCAGCCGTTCGCAGAGCAGGGCGTTCAGCCAGCTGTGTACGGTGAAGGTGTCAATCCGCGGGATGACGCGGTGGCAACGCGGGTAATCCGTCGTGTGGCACAATGCCTTGTAGTTCGTTTCCAGGTAGGCTGGCACTTCCAGTTCCATTTGCGGAGGCGTCTGTCCGTCTTGGGTGATGACGGGTTGGTCCGCCTTTTCGGCCACATGCAGCACGACGTTGTTATAGCGGGCATCCTCATGATGCCCGTGGGCGAACCAGTCCGATGATTTTTGGTGGATTTCCACGCTGCCCGCCCAGATGGTATTTCCTATTTTCACTTTCGCGTTTTGGAAGTCCGGCCCCGCATCGTGGTTGAGGATGCCGGGGTCGATGACTTCGAGAGGCTGTCCGTCCGTGGTTTGGAGCGGACGGAGGGGGAATAGTTTGTATTTCCAGATGTAATATAGCAGTTTTTCCATGGCTTGCAAGGGGATAAAAGGACTTTTTCACAGACAAAAGTAATGAAATTCAGGGCAAAATCCCTATCTTTGCCCAAGAAAAAATCAGATTAAAGACAGGAAAACATGAAAATCGCATTGATAGGTTACGGAAAGATGGGCCGCATGATAGAACAGATTGCCCGTGAAAGGGGACACGAAATCGTGAGTGTCATTGATGTGGACAACCGTGCGGACTTCGCCACGGAGGCGTTCCGCAGTGCGGACGTGGCGATAGAGTTCACCGCGCCGCAGGCGGCTTACGACAATGTCCGGGAGGCTTTCGCCCAAGGGGTGAAGGTGGTGTCGGGCAGCACGGGATGGATGGCGGCACACGAGGAAGAGATGCGTCGTCTTTGCCGCGAAGAAGGAAAGACGCTCCTGTGGAGCAGCAATTTCAGCGTGGGAGTGGCCGTTTTCAGGGCTGTGAACAAATATCTGGCCAAAATCATGGATCGTTTTCCCGCCTATGACGTGCGGATGGAGGAGGTGCACCACGTGCACAAGCTTGACGCACCGAGTGGTACGGCCATCACGCTGGCCGAGGATATTGTTTCGAACATCGGACGTAAGGACAAGTGGGTGCGCGGCATGTTGACGGCTCCCGACGGCACGGTGACGGGGACTGCGGACTGCGCTGCCGACGAGCTGCGCATCGACAGTGTGCGCCGTGGCGAAGTGCCGGGCATACACACGGTGTGTTATGACAGCGAGGCCGATGCCATCACGTTGACCCACGACGCCCACAGCCGGAAGGGTTTCGCGCTGGGTGCCGTGCTGGCCGCTGAATTTGTGGCAGGCCGCGAAGGGTGGCTCACCATCGATGATTTGTTTAATTTCTAAACGTTCGCGCGGACAATGAAGAAAATCAGACAGAAGCCCACGCGGGCCGGATGGGTGAAGATGGGGGTGGCCATGGTGCTCTACCTGGCTTTCCTCTTGTGGATCAAGAGCTGGTGGGGCTTGTTGGTCGTGCCGTTCATTTTTGACGCTTACATCACGAAGCGCATTCCATGGACGTGGTGGAAGGACGCGGAAAGCCCCGTGACGCGCACGGTGATGAGCTGGGTGGACGCCATCGTGTTCGCCCTCGTGGCCGTCTATTTTGTGAACATCTATTTCTTTCAGAACTATACCATTCCTTCCTCGTCGCTGGAGAAGTCTCTCTTGGTGGGCGACTACTTGTTCGTGAGCAAGATGAGCTACGGGCCGCGCAAACCGATGACGCCGCTTTCGATGCCGCTCACGCAACACACGCTGCCCGTCGTGGGCTGCAAGTCGTATCTGGAATGGCCGCAATGGGAATATGAGCGTGTCGGCGGCGGACGAGTGCAGCTGAACGACATCGTGGTGTTCAACTATCCGGCGGGCGACACGGTGGTGTCTAACCCGGCCTACCAGAACATGGATTTCTATGCCTTGGCCTACGGCATCGGGGGGCAGCAGTACATGCAACTATATGGCGGATTCCCGCAGATGGATTCGCTCACATGCCAGCAGCAACGTGACTTCCTGGCCGGGCTTTATGCCATGGGGCGCGAATACATCAACCAAAATCCGCAGGTGTTCGGCGAGGTGATGTGGCGGCCGGTAGACCGTCGTGAGAACTACGTGAAGCGGTGCGTGGGATTGCCTGGACAGACGTTGCAACTGAAAGACGGCGTGGTGTATCTCGACGGGAAGCCAAACAAGGAGCCGGACAATGTGCAGTATGATTATGTCGTGCGCCTGAAGCAGCCGATTCCCGAAGCATTGGTGCGCGAACTGGGCATCAGCGGGGAGGATTTGTTCTCGCTGGAAGAAACGGGCACGATGCCGCTCACCCGCATGGCTTACGAACGGCTGAAGGCTTGTCCGGACATCGTGGACAGCATTGCCCGCGATGATTTGGGCTCCATCCCCGACGGCCTTTATCCGCTGAATGCCTATACGGGTTGGACGCGCGACGACTACGGCCCCGTGTGGATTCCTGCCAAGGGGAAGTCCGTGCGGCTTACTCCGGAAAACATCGCTGTCTATGAGCGTCCCATCCGCGTGTATGAGCACAACGACCTGCGCGTGGCCGACGGCCGCATCTTCATCAACGGGAAAGAGGCGGACAGCTATACGTTCAAAATGGATTACTACTGGATGCAGGGCGACAACCGCCACAATTCGGCCGACTCGCGCTACTGGGGC
Source organism: uncultured Paraprevotella sp. (assembly GCA_944321565.1). GTDB lineage: Bacteria > Bacteroidota > Bacteroidia > Bacteroidales > Bacteroidaceae > Paraprevotella. Next base: position 21,117 of record CALULT010000026.1, read on the forward strand.
TTTGTGCCCGAGGACCACATCGTGGGCAAGCCCCTCCTGATTTGGCTCTCGTTGGACAAAGACCGTGCGTGGGGCGACGGTCATGTGCGTTGGAATCGCCTGTTCCGGTTGGTGGATAATATCAAATAACGCGGAAAAGGAAGTGACATGTGGAAGAAAGCCGTTCGATGGATTGCCTTGCTCGTGGCCGCCTTGCTTGTGGCTGGGTTGGTCAGGCTGTGCTGGGTGACGCTCGTGGAAATCCCGGGCGACGGAGGACGGCCTGTGTTTCTGCCGGGCGACCGCGTGGCGGTGAACAAAACAGCCTATGGCTTGCGCTTTTGGCCCATGCGACGCCTGGGATATGTGCGCTGGGGGGAGTGCAGGCCGGAGCGTGGAGAATGGATGGCTTTCAACGACCCTTCCGAGGCCGATGGCGGTGTGCCCATTGACGAACGTCCTATTTTTGTGGGATATTGTTATGCCGTGCCGGGCGACAGCCTGTGGGTGGACCGCAGGGGGCAGGTTCACCGCCAACGGCCTGCGGGACGTGATTGCCGCATGGTGGAGTTGCCGCGTAAGGATGCTTACGTGACCATTACGCCGGACAACATCCATTGGTACCAGCGCATGATTAACCTGCACGAGGGGGCCTACGCTACGATTATTGCCGATTCGCTGTGTGTGTCCGGGCATTTCGTGCCGAGTTTCCGTTTCTCGCATGACTATTATTGGGTGGCTGCGGCCAGCCCCCGGGGCGGGGCGGATTCACGCACGTTTGGTTTCGTGCCCGAGACGCACATCATTGGCCGCCTGACGCGGGTGCTCTATTCGTGGGACGCGGAAGCTCCTTGGTATGCCCGCCTGCGCTTCCGGCGCACGATGATGCAGGTCGGCCGCGAAGGGGAATGACGGGGGATTTTTCTGTCGGTTCCTGCAAAATGAAGTTTTTATGATGAACAGTGCTTGTTTGCTTTCCTCGGCCTATTGGGCTCCTGTGCAGTATTATGCGAAACTCTATGCCTATCCCGAAGTGTGGATGGAGGCGTACGAACATTATGTGAAGCAGACGTGGCGCAACCGGTGCCTGATTGCCGCGCCGGGCGGGACGCAGGCGTTGACCGTGCCGGTGGTGAAACCTGCGGCGGACAAGTGTCCCATGAAGGACATCCGCATCTCCGACCACGGCAACTGGCGGCATTTGCATTGGAACGCCTTGGAGGCAGCTTATGGGAACAGCCCTTTTTTTGAGTACTACGCCGATGATTTCCGGCCTTTCTACACGCAGAAGTGGGATTTTCTTTTTGATTTTAACGAGGCGATACGCCGGAAGGTGTGCGAACTGTTGGACTTGCAGACGGACGTACACTTGACGGTTGCATACGGGCTTACGGATGTTCCCGCTGATGATTTCCGCAATGCGATAAGTCCGAAGGTGCCGTTTGAGGTGGATGCGGATTTCGTGTCCCGTCCCTATTACCAAGTGTTCCGCGAGAAGCATGGTTTCCTGCCCGGCTTGAGCGTGGCCGACTTGTTGTTCAACATGGGGCCGGAAGCGTTGCTGGTGCTGCGCGATTCGGTGCGTGGTTAGTCGGCATAGGTTGCGGCTAGCCGAACAAGTTTTGTTATCCCTCTTTTATGAGTAAATGAGCGTGGTGAGCCGGTCTTCCCGGAAGAGGTCTTGTGCCACGGCATGCAGGTCGGCGGCTGTGAGCGCGTCAATCTTCCGATAGAGCGTGTCGATGTCCTGCGTGTGGTTGTAGTGCAGGAAACGTTTGCCCATGGCGAGAGCCACGTTCTCGAAGCTGTCGTGCGAGATGCCGATTTGGCCTTTGATTTGCCGTTTGGCCGCTTCGAGGGCTTTGGCGTCCAAGGGCGTATCGGCCAGCCGCCTCAATTCTTTGGCCACCAACCGTCGGCAACGGGATACGTCGTGCGGGTCGCAACCGAAATAGATGCTCCAGATACCGGTGTCCGTGTAACTTGTCATGCAACTCTCCACGGTGTAAACCAATCCGTTCCGTTCGCGCAGGCTCAGGTTGAGGCGCGAGTTCATGCCTGGCCCGCCCAGGATGTTGTTGAGCAGGTAGAGGCCCAGGTGGCGCGGGTCGCGGGCACTGTAGGCCCGTGCGCCGATCATGACGTGCGACTGGTGGGTGTCTTTGTGCATGACGATTTCCTGCGGGTGGTATTCCGGGACGGCAGTGCGCCCGATGGTCGCGTCGTTGAGGGGGGTGACGGTATGTCTTTGGAGATTCAAGGCTTGGCGAGTTTCGCTGCTTTCGGGCAGCGAGAGGGCGACCCGTTTCAGGGCTTTATCTACTTCGCGGCGCACGGTGGCCGGCGGGATGCGTCCGAAAACGAAAAACACCATGTTGTCCGGACGGTAGAGCCGGGTGGCGAAGCGTTGCACGTCCATGCTGCAGAATTCCCGCAGCCGGCCGGCTTCGCCCAAGATGTTGCGTCCGAGGGGATGGCCGCGGAACACCAGGTTTTCGAAATCGTCGAAAATCAGTTCGGCCGGAGAGTCGTTGTAGCTCTCTATCTCGTCGATGACCACTTCCACTTCCTTGTTCATTTCCGCTTGCGGATAGGTGCTGCCCAGCGTGATGTCCACGAGCAGGTCTGCGGCGCGGGCGAAATGCTCTTTCAGGAAGGCCGTGTAGTAGATGGTTTCCTCCTTTCCGGTGTAAGCGTTCAGGTCTCCGCCCACGGTTTCCATGCGGTTCAGGATGTGCCAGGCGCGTCGGCGGTGTGTCCCCTTGAACGTCAGGTGCTCGCAGAAATGCGCCAGCCCGTTTTCGTCCGGCAATTCGTCCCGTGTGCCCGCGTTGACGGCGATGCCGCAGTAGGCCACGTCCGTGGCCGACGGTGCGCAGACGATGCGTAGTCCGCAGGGAAGTGTCTCGGTGTAAAAATGCGCAGAAGTGTCAAGTGTTTGTGCCATGTCGTTTGCGTGATGTTTCGTGCCGCAAAGTTAGCGTATTTTTTCGAGAATACTTTCCTGCGAAAGTTTCCGTCCTCTGAGAAATAATCTTTTTTTGCAGGCAATAAATTACAGACACCACTGGCGTTTGTACAAACAACTGTGCCGTTTGTGTAAACGCACAGTCGTTTATATGAACGCCACAGCCGTTTATAGTTTTTTTCAGTCTCGCAGAATTTATTTCTGCAGGGAAAAAATGAATCCGGCCTGCGGGACGAATGATTTTTCTTCCCGCGTATCCATAGGGGGGATGGGCTGGTTCAGTTTCCTATTTCCACGACGGCGCGGAGTTGTGCGGCGGCGATGGCGTGTCCCGAGGTGCGGATGTGGTGCAGGGCCGGTTGCAGGGTGAGCCAGTCGCAGACGGGGAAGCTTCCGGTGAGTTCCACGTCGGTTTCCCTTCCGTCGGCATAAAGCGCGCGGTTCACCACGAGGCCCGCGCGGATGCCCTTGCCTTGCAGGCAGGTCAGGATGACGCCCGCTCCCCAGTAGTAACGGCAGCCGCTGCGGTCGGCGGGCGAGGTGCCGCCTTGGAGCAATGCGCCCAAGTGGTTTTCACCGATATGCAGGAATGGCTGTTCCACTAGCCCCCATAGGGCATAATTGAATGTTTTTCCATCCAACCCGTCAGCCGGGGCGGTGCCGCAGGCATAGCCGAGGGTGTAGAAGCCATGGTGCTCCTCCTCCGGCCCGACGTGGTAGTTGAGGCTGGCGATGTTGAACATCCCGTCGCTGGCGGGACAGAAGCGGAACTGGCGGTCGAGGCGGTCGGAAGCCACGCCGTTATAGACGCTTTCGCGCAGGGTCAGGTTCTCCGTGATGCGGAACTCCGCATGCAGGCAGAGGGCGGCCAGCGGGTAGGTGGCCAATGGGAAATTGGACGAGAGGATGGGGAAGTTGCCGTGCGAGGCGTTGGTGAACAGGCCGGTGAACGGCGTGGTGAAGTGGTCCGCGTCCATGTTGCGCAGTCCGGCGAAGGCCGTCAGCCACGGGGTGAAGTCTTGCCCGATGCCCGCCTGGATGAGGCGGAAAGCCTTGTCGGGGCCGGCATCGAGGTTGCTAAACACTTGGAGGTCGTCGGCCACGGGCAGGTTGAGGTTGTAGGTGGAAATCGCTGCCGTTTCCAGCCTTGCGCCTTTCCACAGGCGGGTTTCCACTGAGGCTTCGAGCAGGTTGCACCATCCGGCTTTCCCGCCGGAGATGTTCCAAAGCCCTTCTGTCGTGCCTGCCACGTTCCATTTTACGCGCGGTTCAGACGCACGGGTCGGACTGCACAGGATGAGCCCCGTGCAAAGTGCAAGGCACACTGCGGTGCCTCGCACGGGAAAATGTAGTGCCATCATGTTGTAGTGTTTCGTTATTATATATGCTGTCCTCCGGTTTGGCACCCGGAAGGGGAAGCATCAGAAGAGCAGGGCGATGCGATAGACCGCAAACGCCATCACGTAGGCCAGCGCGGTGGTGTATGCCGCCGTGAAGACGGCCCATTTCCAATGCCCGCTTTCGCCTTTGACCGCCGCGATGGTGGCCAGGCACGGGAAGTAGAGCAAGGCGAACACCATGTAGCCCAGTGCGGCCTCGGGCGTGGTTTGCTGGCTCAGGACTTGGGCCAGCCGGGTCTGTGCGGCATCCTCGGCCGTTTCGGCCTCGGCGTCTTCCGCTTCGCAGCCGTAGAGCACCCCGAGGGTGCTTACCATCAGTTCTTTCGCGCCGACCCCGGCGATGATGCCCACGCCCATGCGCCAGTCGTATCCTAGCGGGCGGATGGCCGGTTCAATGGCGTGGCCGATTTGTCCCATGTAGGATTGTTCCTGCTGTTCGGCTTCGGTGAGTCCGCCATTCGTGGTGGGAAAATAGCCCAAGGCCCAAATGACGATGCTGGCCACGAGGATGATTCCTCCCATCTTGCGCAGGTATTGCCGTCCTTTTTCCCACGTGTGGCGGCACACGTCGCGCGAGGCAGGCAGGCGGTAGGGAGGCAGCTCCATCACGAAATGGCTTTCATATTGCCGCATGAAGATTTTGCTGAACACCCATGCCACCAGCAAGGCCATAATGGTGCCCAGCGCGTAGAGGCCGAGCATGACGGAAGCCGCATGTTGCGGGAAGAAAGCCCCGGCGAAAACCACATACACGGGAATGCGCGCACTGCACGACACCATCGGCGTGACGAGCATGGTAATCATCCGGCTTTTGGGGTTTTCTATGGTGCGGGTGGCCATCACGGCGGGCACGTTGCACCCGTAGCCCATCAGCATGGGGATGAAGGACTTGCCGTGCAGGCCTAATTTGTCGAAAAGCGGGTCGGCCAGCATGGCCGCGCGGGCCAGGTAGCCGGAATCTTCCAGGATGGAGATGAAGAAATACAGGATGAGGATGTTGGGCAGGAAGACGATGACGCTGCCCACGCCGCTCAATATGCCGTCGCAGACGAGAGCCTGCAGGATGCCGTCAGGCAAGTGGGTCTTGCCCGCTTCGATGAGCCATGCCACTCCCGCGTCAATCCAATCCATCGGGTATTGCCCGATGGTGAACGTGGCCCAGAAGATGAACCACAGGATGAACACGAACAGCGGATAGGCCGTCCAGCGGCTGGCCAGTGCGCGGTCGAGTATCGCCGTGACTTGGTTTCCGCGCCCTTGTCGCTTGGTGTAAATCCCTTGCAGGATTTGGGCGATGCGGGCGTAGCGTGCTTCGTCGTCGTGTTCGCGTCCCGGACAGGGGCAGGCCTCTTCCGCATCGGCAGTTTGTTGCCCGGTGCCGGTGTGCGGGCAATGTTCGGGATGGTTGCAGCAAGCCGCTTCGTGGTTGTGCCCTTCCACTCCGGACTGATGCAACGCGATGTGTTGGTCTGCCATTTCGATGGCTTTGCGCAGCAGGGGGGCGATGCCGGTGCGGCGGCGTGCCACGGTGGGAAAGAGCGGCATGCCGAGCCGTTCCGACAACTCGTCGATGTCAAGTTTGCTATGGCTTTCCTCAAATTCGTCGAACATGTTCAAGGCACCCACGAGCGGCACGTTGCGTTCTTTCAGTTGCAGGGTAAGCAACAGGTTGCGTTCCAGGTTGGTCGTGTCGAGCACATTGATGACGACATCAATCCGTCCGCTTTCCAGTTCGTGTGCCACGTAGGCTTCTTCGGGGCTGAAGGCGCGGAGGGAATAAGTGCCCGGCAAGTCCACCAGGCGGATTTGCCGTCCTTCGAACGTCATGCGTCCCACGATGCAGCTTACCGTCACGCCGCTGTAATTCCCCGTGCGTTCGTGTCCGCCCGAAGCGGCGTTGAAGAGCGAGGTTTTCCCGCAGTTCGGGTTACCCACCAAGGCTATGGTGATTTCGCCTTCTTCTTTAGGCGTGTCGGTCGTGATCTGTTTCCTTTTCGGGCCGCAACTCGGGCAATCGCATTCCGTGCGAGGTGTTGGTGTTTCCGTGTGTTTGCACCTGTGGCATTCGGATGCGTGGCCGTCGGGTGGAGTGTTTTTGTCCTGTGCCTCCGTGGTGGCTTGTCGTGTCGCGGTTTGATGCACTGTTTCGTCTGCGCCGGTCACCCGGATTTTCCGTGCTTCGCTTTTCCGCAGGGCGATTTGACTGCCCATCAGCTCAAACACGATGGGATTCCCTATGGGGGAACACCCCAGCCGCCGGACTGTTTTTCCGCAGACAAATCCCATTTCGCTCAGTCTTGCCCTGAACGGGCCGCTGCCTTCTATGTGTGAAATCACCACGGTTTCGCCCGTGCCGATTTCTGCCAAGTTCCTCATTGATGTGAATGATAAGCTGTTTCAAGGTGCAAAATTACGCGCATTCCGCCGAGGGGGCAATACCTAATTATGATGATTTTTTCAGGCGTTGGCGTAGCTGTGCATACCGCCAAGTAGGTAGTTGACTCCGAAATAGGTCATGAGTACGACGGCGAAAGCCAGTACCATATAAATATGAAACGTGCGCGGACGTTGCAGCCAAGGCAGGCTGCGGGTGTGGAAAGCGATGCCATAGACGATGAACGCCACGAGAGCCCATACCTCTTTAGGGTCCCACGACCAATAGCTGCCCCACGACACGTTGGCCCACACCGCACCGAGGATGATGCCGATGCCAAGCAGGGACGTGGCGGGATAGAGCAGGAGGCGGCTCAGCAGGGTGAGTTGCATGACGCGTTCGCGGGTCAACGGAAGGCAGGCGTTTCCGGTACGTCCGGATAAGACGAGTGCCAACAAGCCATTCAGGAAGATGAAGGCGAAGAGGGCGTATGAAATCATGATGAGCGACACGTGCCAACTGAGCCAAGGCGAGGCGAGAACGGGCATCAGTGGCGTAATTTGCGGGTTCATTTCCCCCAGGTAAGCCACTAGCAGTATGAAACCGGAAAGCAGGAAGCCGAAAGGCAGGACAAACGGGAAACGGCGGCGGAGCAGGCAGGCCGTGAGGAGCACCACCCAGGCTGCGAACAGCATCGTTTCGTAACCGTTGCTTAGCGGGATGGTGCCGGCAATGTATCCCCTGAGGGCATATCCGGCGGTGTGGAAGAGTGTGGCAATCCACAGGACTGCCGTCCACAGGCGGCGGATGGCCGGATTTTCTTTGCGCCGTAGCAGCATCCGTCTGACGAGGAGACCGAACGCCACGATGCCCAGCGTGAGGTTGGCCATGAACAGAATTTTGCAGAACGGGATACGGTTGTACCACAGCTCGGCCCGGACTTTCGCGGAAGAAAGGCCGGGCACGCCGGGCGGCAAGGGGCGGACGAGTGTGCCTTGGGTGAGCATCAAGGCCAGTCCCACTTTCTCATCGGTTTCTTGTATGGCCTTGGCCATTTTTCCCCGTGTGCCCATTTCTTGCTGCCACAGGGCTTGCAGTTTGTAGTCCGTCCCGTCGAAGAGTTCCGAGAGCATGGCGTATTCGTTTTTGATGCCGAGCCGTTCGCGCAGTTTGCTGCTTTTGATGCGGATGAAAGGCACACGGTTCCACGCTTCGGGATGGAGTTGCCAGCTTGCCACCACCTGTTCGGGTGTCAGGCCGCGGAACGACGGCGCGCCATAGACTTTCTGCACGAAGTCCCGCGCCGGGGTGTTCAGCGGGGCGATGCGCCCGTTGTAAACGACTTGGACGGAAGCCAGGCTGTCGGCTTGCGTCCGCTTGACAACGGGCAGGGGCGATGCATCGACGTGGAAAGAGGCAAGGCATAGCCATGCGAACAGTCCGCCCCGGCGGAGCAGGGGGTGGCGCAGCAGGCGGCGGAATCCCCCTTGCGGGTCGAACAGTGCCAGCAGGAAACCGATGCAGAGCAGGGTGAACCCGGCATAGGAGACGGTCGTGCCATACGGGTCATGGTTCACCGTGAGCCAACTGCCTTCGTGGTCTTCGTCGAAAGAGGTCTGGTAGAAACGGTAGCCTTTGGTCGAGAAGATGCGGTTCATGGAAATGCGCGGGCTGCAGAGCAGCTGGCCGTCGGTGGTGTGGCAGGAGATGTCGCTCACGTAGTCGGCGGGCGCGTCCGTCCCGACATAGTATTCCACGCGGAAGCGTTCCAGCGTCATGGTGAACGGCAGTTGCGCCATCCGCCGCTGGCCGTCCACGTAGCTTGTGGCCGGGATGCCTTGGCGCAGGTGCAGGATGCCCTTGTGGCCCGTGAAGGCCGTGAGGAGCGCCCCGGCGAAAACCACCACGAATCCGGCATGCAGGAGGAGGGACGGCCACCGTTTCCACATCTTCCGGCGGATGGCCGTAACCACCAATCCAATGAAGATGGCCGTCCATGCCAAGGCGAACCACCACGTGCCGTAAACATACGTGTGGACGAAAGCCGTGCCCCGGGCATTCTCCACGAACGTGGCGATGCCCAAGGCTGCGGCGGCCATGAAAAGCAATATGAACGGGACGGATTTCATCGTTCCCGGTCAGAAGTCGCGGAATGAAGGGTTGTGGCGTTCCTTCACGGCGGTGCATTCCATCTCGATGAGCCACGTGGGACGGCACACGGGTGCCAGCGTGAAGACGCGCGGCGTGTCGGGAAACTTCCGGTCGAACATGGCTTTCACCATGGGGTAGTCGCTGATGTCGCGCAGATAGACGATGATTTGCGCCACGTCGTCAAACGTCGTGCCGCCTTCTTCGAGCAGTTTGCCCACGTTTTCCCACATCCGTTCCGTCTGTTTCACGATGTCCCCCACATGGATCACTTCGCCCTTGTTGTTGATGCTGGCCGTGCCGCTGATAAGGACGTGCGCCCGGTCGCCGTATTCCATCACCGTGCCGCGTTCGAACGTCACGCCGTATTCATACGTAGGGTTCAGGTGGGTCGGGGCGTAGAGGTAACGTTGCTGTGCCGGTTCGAATCCGGTGAGGGCGTACGTGTCCATCTGCACCAACGCCCGCGTGTCGGCCGGCGATCCGCCGATGCCCGTACTGCTGATGAAATGCGTCTGTTCGGTCAGTCCCTGTTCCTTGAAGTTCTCCTTGCGGGCTTTCACCATGCCGGCATACTGTGTGTCCACGTCGCGCACGAAGAACCACGTGCGGATGCAGTTGCCGGCCAGTGTGGCGTGGAAACTTTGCAAGGCTTCTTCATAGTTGATGAGCAGCGATTCCGTCTGCCAGGCCGAATCGCCCTTGTGTTCGTGCATCCCCATTTTCCACAAGTGCCTGTAACCGTTGTGTTCTGCCACGACCATGCCGCCCGCGTTGGCCACTTGTGTGCCTTTCTGCAGGTAAATCCACACGGCCACTTTGCTGCCGTCGAGCGGCGGCTGTTGGATGGCGGAGACGGCACATTCCGTTTCTTGCCGCATGAGTGGCTGCTGGTTGGTGGAATCGCTCAGGAAATATCGTTTCAGGATGGGGCATGAGCCGCTGACTTGCGGCAGCCCGGACAATCGTTGCTCACCTTCGTAAATCCGGTGGAGTTGCCCTTCGAAGAGTTCGCCGCGTGGTTCCACATGGAGGATGGCGTGGAACTCTTCCACTTTTCCTTCGGGCGTGAAAGCCGAAATCTCGGCCTTTACGCCAAGGTCTTCCCAATATACTTTATGATAATGCATAGCTGTTCTTTTTTTATTATTCTTTTGCTCCGGCATTAATCCACTCATCAATCAGGCGCAAGGTGATGGACGAGGTAATCATGCCTTCGTGGCTGAACCCAAGTCCCAGCTCGTTGCCGGGACGGATGACTTTGTGCAGGACGCTTTCTTCCGCGTTGCCGGGAATGACGCGTGTGCCTTCCGCCGAAGTGGCGGGCTGGTTGACGAGGCTTCCGTGGCTTTGCCCCTCCGTCAGGTAAAGTCCGGCGGCAGCCGTCGTGCTGAGGCCGTGGCATTGTGCGCAGGTGTTGTTGAACACGTCATGTTGTATGGCTGCATACATGCTTGCGTCCACTTCGCCTGCATCCAGGTAAATCGTGTCGCCCACGGCGGAAGAGACATCCGCGCTGGCGAAAGTCAGTACCCGCCGGCGCAAGGTGTTGGTCACGCAAAACTCCACAGTGCGCACGTCGTTGCCGATGTTGTACAGCAACAAGGTCACGTTGCCTTCCGTGTCGGGATGCACGGTGGTCTGGCTGCGCGAATAGTCGCTTTCGCCGAAGGTGGCCAACGCCACGTCATAATAGTCCGGCCACGTGTCCGCGCCGGTGACGTGGGCGGTGAGCTTGGCCGTGTATCCGGTGTGCTCAGGCGCATGCTCCTGTTCGTAGATAAGTCCGTCGTCGCAGGCCTGGCATCCTACCATGGCCGCGAGCAAGGCAAATTTAATATTGTTTTTTGTAATCATAAGTATTGCGGGCTGGTTTAACTTCTGTTAGAAGGAATATTGCAGCTGGATGGTGCCCGAATGCTTGGCCACGCCGAGGTCGTCGTTGTCACGGTCGAGTTGTGTGTCGTGCCCGGTGCGCCCGATGAACTGGTACATGGCCTGCAGTTTCAGGTTGCAGTTCTTGAAGAAGTAGTTGCAGCCGATGGCGGGCATGTTCAGGAAGCCGTTTGTGTCCATGCCGTTGCGGTTGAAGAAGTCGTAACGTGCGGCCACCTGCACACGCGGGGCCACGAAGTAGCCGCCTTGCACGTATCCGCCCAAGTAATCGTAGGTTTCGTCTATCTTCTGCCGGTCGGTGAAACCGACGTGCATGTAGTAGGCTTCCGCGCCGATGTAGAGTTTGTTGCGCAGCATGGCAAACTCAAGTCCGACGCGCGTGTCGTTCGTGCTCTCGCTTTCGCTCTCCACGTTCAGGTTGGCACTCGCCCCCAGCATCCATTTGTTTTCGTGCAGGCGGTCGGGGTTGCCCTGCGTGGCGGGCATGATGCCTTTGGGCATGAAGGTGAAGCGTCCGGCATAGAGCAGCGAAGGGATGTGCCAGTCGTCGCTGAGGGTTTTCGTCGAGGTGTTGACCGACGCGCCGGTACCGTTGAAAAGGCCGATTTCGTAACCGAACTTGTCGGCTGCGAAGCCATGGATTTCCACGCCGAGGTCGAAGCCTGTCCCGATGTTGGGTGTCACGGCGTTCAGAGAATAAGGCATGATGACGGCTGCCGTGAGCGACGTGGGGAGCGTGGGCATCAGCGTTTCGCCCAGCGTGGTCAGGTAGCCGTGTGAGAACGGGGTCTTGAATTTGCCAATGCGCACGGCAAAGGCTTGTTTCAAGGCCACGTCGATCCAAGCCTGCTGCAGGATGGCCCCGCCGCTGGCCGCCGCGTTGATGGAGAGGTTGAAGGACACTTTCCCCCATGCCTTCCCGGTGAACCCGAGCACGGCGTAGGGCACGGAGAAGCCTGAGTTGGCCAAGTTGTCCTGGTTGTAGGCTTTGTCCAACCCTTCGTCATCATACCAGTTGACGTTGGCCGCCGTCTGCACGAGCAGGTAGGGTTTGAACACGAAGTCGCCCCGTTTCGACTGGATGGAGAATCCTTCGCGGCCGGCAAGGGAAACCACGCCGTTCTCGCTGCCCTCTTCATATTGTGCCATGGCGGTGAGGGGAAGAGCCGCCAGCATGGCCATTGCGAATATCTTTTTCATTGTCTTTTCCTATATCTATAATAATTAAGGTGAATGTTTGTGGAATGTTTGGCTGGCGCATCAGAGCGATTCCAGGAAACGGACGAGCGCGTCGCGGTCTGCCTTCGGCATGCGCTTGAACAGGTTTTTCGAGGCTTCGCCTTCCCCGCCGTGCCACAAGATGGCTTCAATGAAGTTGCGGGCGCGCCCGTCGTGCAGGAAGTAGGTATGCCCGTTCACTTTCTGTTGCAAGCCGATGCCCCAAAGCGGGGTGGTGCGCCATTCATTCCCGCGGGCCAGCCCGCTCACGTAATTGTCGTTCAGCCCCACGCCCATGATTTCGCTGCCCATGTCGTGGAGCAGGAAGTCGGAATAAGGGTGGATGGTCTGGCTGCCCAGCCAGGTGAGCTGGGTGCCCATCAACAAGGTGGAGCCGCGCGGCTGCGTGTGGAGGGTCGTGACGTGGCACAGGTGGCATTTGGCTTGGTAGAACATCTGTTCGCCTCGTTGCACCGTGGGGTCGTTCACATTGCGCCGTGCCGGCACTCCCAGTCCCTGCATGTACAAGTCCACGTCTTCCATGTCTTCCGCGCTGATGTCCAGCTGGTCGTAGCTCAGCCCCATCATGCTGCCTTCCTGCATCTGGAGCTGGCCTTCGCAGATTTCTTCCGGATAGCGGCTGTTGGTCACGCCCATGTCGCTGCTAAAGCCCAGTTCCACGGTCAGGTCGGCATGTTGCGCTTTGTTGCCACTCAGTCCCAATTGCAGTTTGCCTTTTTCCGTGATGTAATTCGCACGTCCGCTGATGCCGTATTCCGGATAGTTGCTCTTGGCCGCGAGCTGTTCGATTTCGTGGCGGTCGATGGCCATCATCGGTCCCATGCCCACATGGCGCAGCGGGATGCGCACGGTGCAGAACAGGTCTTCGGGGGCTACGCTGTCGGCATACCATTCCGTGATGGTGTATTCCGGATAACACAGTTCGTAGGGTTCGCCGTCGGGGAACGCGCCTTGTTCGTAGTGCCATTTCACGTTGAGTTTGCCTTCCGGCTGCACACCGTAGATGGCCTGGTCGTGGAGCACACGTCCGTAGCCTTGGAAGAACGCCCCGTTTTTGCGGCTGATATAGACCAGCATGGACGAGAAACCGTAGGACCCGCTTCCTCCTTCGCCATGAATGCCGCCCGCGTTCCACAGTTCCGGCTTGGTGCGCCCCGCGTTGCGGTGGCAGCTGCCGCAGGAATAGCCTGCATACACGGGGCCAAGCCCTTCGCCCGTGGTGCGGGCATCGTCATAAAGCCCGTCGCCGTCGCGGAAACGCATGGCCATGGCCGGTTCGCTGTCGATCCAGTCGGCTTGCGTGTCGTAGGCCACGGGGCTGTCGAGGAAGATGGTGGAAATGCCGGCCGAGAGGGCATAGCCTTCGGGCACGTCGATGTCCAGGACATCCAACCCCTCGTCCTCGCAAGCCGTGAGGCAGGCGGCCAAGGACAGCAGGCACAAGTGTTTTGCTATGTGGTTCATTGTGTTATGTCCTTTTTTTAATGATTGTCTGTTTGAAACCGCTAAAGTGAAGGTGGCCTGTTTTGAGAGGCCGCCTTCACTTTCGTGCGCCTTGTCCGGGCGCGCCAGCATGTGGGTTTATTCCGTCGGCACGGTACGCGGTTCTCCGTTTTTGAACAACAGGAACTCCAGGGTGTGGAAGCCGCGCACGTTTTGTGCGGCTTCGATTTCATCGTCGCTTTCGCCGTCTGTCCAGTTCAGGTCGTCGAAGTTGCCGGAGTTCAGGATGTTCACGATGGCCACTTGGTCAAGCGGCCAGCTGTCCATGTTGGGGTCGAGTCCCAGCGCGTCCACCGGGCCGAACAGGAAAGCTTCGCTTTTTTCCCACGGTTCGCGGGCCACTTTCCATGCCTCGCAGGCATCCGAGAAGGTGTCGTTGGTCGGGTTGTTGTAAAATGCCTGTACGGCTTGGGTGAGTGCCGCGCTGCCTTCGCTCAGGCTTTTGTAGGTGGGAAGTACCACGTTGTCCACATAATCGTTCACCACTGGGTCAAGCTGCGCGTCTTGCAGGCTGCCGTTGTTCAGGGCTGTTTGCAGGCATCTGCGTAGGTCGATGTCAAGGATGTCACCTAGGGCGAGGCACGAGGATTGTGCCACGGGCACTTGTGGGTCTCCGATGTTGTTGCGGAAAGGCTGCGGGATGGCCAGGATGTCGGCTTCGGCCTTGTCGATGGCCGCAATGACGCGGGTGTTCAGGGCAGGGTCGATGCTTTCTACTACCTTGCTTAGCGAGTTGGCGCTGATGGTGGAGTTGTCCATGCTGTTGTAGTAAGAATTTCGGATGGACTTGATGTTGTTGGAATAGTCCTCTCGCGAGCGGAAGCTGTACCACGACTCCACGGCGTAGAGGGCTTCCGTGGTTTGCCCGGCCATGTATTTGTTATAGGGGTCGCCAATCTTGGTGTTGCCCACCTCGTCGGTGATTTCCACGCACTTGTCGATGATGGTCTTCACGCAATCCCATGCCGTGGCATAGTCAGAGGAATTGTGGCTCTTGAATGTTTCCTTGTAGGCCGGGCCTGTCGTTCCGTTCAACACGTATTGGCTGTTCCAGCTGGTATAAAGCGTCTGTGCGTCGGTCTGCAGCAGTTTGGCCACCTGAAGGGCATAGTTTCGCCAGCTTTGCGCGTTTTCTGCCGTGTAATCCAGGTCGGCCGCGTCAGTTTCGCCTTGGCCCGTGGTCGGCCCCTTGGTTGTGGTGTCATCGTCGTCGCTGCACGAAGTCAAGGCCGTGCCGCCAAAAGCCAGTCCTGCGAGCAGGAGGGCTGAAAAGAAAAACTGTTTTTTCATGTTGTTTGAGTTTTATATGTTTGTTGTTTTTTGTTTTGTTGATGCGAATGGCAGATTATTTTCCCCAAAACCAGCCCACGTAGGCCACTCCGATGGCAAACTCGTTTTCGCTGTTGAACTTTCCGCCGCCGATTTTGCGTGTCGTGTAGTCGGCTTTGAAGATCAGGCCGGGCAGGGCTTTCCAGTTGAGGCCGGCTGTCCACATGCTGGTCTGTTCGCGCAAGTCCGGGCCTTGGCGCACGATGACTTCTTCTTGCGGATTGTAGTATTCATACCGTGCGAAAGGGTAGAGCACGGGGCATTTCGCGCAGCCAGTGATGCCTTGCAGGTTCAGTCCCAATTCGGCACCGTAGCTCACCGCGCGTTTGGCCACAGGCCCCAGGCGGCTGTAAGGGCTGGCATTGCCGGAGTTTTTGATGGCAGAAGTTACCTTGTCCGACTTGCCCAGGTTGCCGAAGATGCAGTTGCCGCGGAAGGTGAGGTAGCGGTTGGTGTATTGCGCGTCCACCGTATAAATCCGCAGGGGGATGTCTCCATAGTCCTTGTAGGTATTCAGTTTGTCGGAGTTGGCTCCGATGTTGTTGCAGAAATACCATGATGCGCCCACGCGCAATCCCGGCACACCCCGGTAGTCCACACGGGCCACATAGCCCGGCGAGGTGAAGTTGTCTGTTTCGAAGAAGCCTTGCTTGCCGCTTCCCGCCCACGTCGTGCGGTCGAAGCCGTCGGCGTTCAGTCCGGCCACCACCATGGCCTGGTAGTCGAACGTGGCCCATCCGCGTCCTATCGTGCCGAAAAGTTCAAGCCCCGTTTCGTGCCAGGTGGAGGGGATGATTTTCGTTTCGCCTTCCGGACGGCTCGTGCCGAAGAAGTTGATGGGCTCGTGGTGCGCGTTCGTCAGGCCGACAGGCACGATGAGGTGCCCCACGCGCACATTGATTTCCGGCAGGATGAGACGTGTGATGTGAAATTGCTCCAAGGCCACTTCGCCGCCTTTCTCCACTTCCATTTCATATTCCCCGTTTTCGCTGTTCTCCAGCTCGAAGGCCGCGCCGGTGCCGCCGCTTTCAAACTCAATTTCCGCGCCCAGAATCCATTTGGGCGTGAACTTGTAGTCGAACGCCAGCACGAAGCGGGGGATGGAGATGGTGTTGCGGTGGGTCTTGGGGTTGCCTTCGGCATTGCCGTAATAACGGTTCGTGCCGTAGTCCTTGAAGTTGGCCACCATCTCGCCGTATCCGCCCACGCGGAACTTTTGATAAGAGCTGCCGTCGTCCTGGCTTTCCCGGGCCGAAACACTACTAAAGGCTGTCAGGGCGGCCAAGGCGACGGTCAGCAGTTTCTTTTCGTTCTTCATCGTTGTATGTCTTTATAATCTTTTTGCGTTTGGGTGGTTTTGACGGTGCAAAGTTACCGTGGTTGTTAAAAAACCGCAATACACAAAAATGGGCAAATCCGCAGCCGGGGTGATTAGGCCGTTATACCCAAACTCAGGCTTCTTTACCCACTTTTTCCTGACAATACCCAATTGTGGGGATTGCGCGGGTCGGATATTTTTCCGTTCTTTGCATCGGATTAATGAATTAGGGTATCATGTCTGAGAAATACAAAGAGACCGACCGCATGGGCGACCTCATCTGCGACGACTACAGGATTCTTCAGGTGATCAGCCGCTTCGGGCTTAGCTTGGGATTTGGCGACCACACGGTGGCCGAGACCTGCCAGGCGGCGGGTGTGGATGCGCCCACGTTTCTGGCTGTGGTGAACTTCATCCGCGCCAACGGACGAGTGACGAATCTGCCCGATGCCGTGGACGCGCTCTCGTTGCCCGCCTTGATGACTTACCTGCGCCGTTCGCACGACTATTTCGTGAAGTTCCGCCTGCCGGCCATCCGGCGCAAGCTCATTGAATCCATCGACTGTTCGGCGCGCAACCAAATCGCTTTCCTTATCCTGAAGTTCTATGATGAGTTCGCCGCCGAGGTGGGCCGCCACATGGATTATGAGGACAAGCATATCCACACTTACGTGGGCGACCTCATGGCGGGGGTGAAAACCAATCCGGACGTGAACATCCATAAACTGTCGCATCAGCACCACGACAACCACGCGCAAATCGAGAAAAGCCTTTCCGAACTGAAGAGCATCATCATCAAATATTACCCGACAGACAGCAACGCGCGGCTGCTCAACGATGTGTTGATCGACCTGTTCATGACCGAAGAAGACCTTTTCAGCCATTGCCATCTGGAGGACACGTTGTTTCTCGAAGCCGTGGTGAGGCTGGAGGAGAAACGGATTGTGGAAAGGGAAGAAGTCGGCAACCAGCCGGAAGAAACAGACATGGAGCCTAACAACGCTACCGACGCGCTCAGCGACCGAGAGAAGGAGGTCATCGTGTGTGTGGTGAAAGGCATGTCGAACAAGGAAATCGCCGAGCAACTCTACATTTCGGTGAACACAGTGATGACCCACCGCCGCAACATCAGCCGCAAGCTCCAGATTCATTCGCCCGCCGGGTTGACGATTTACGCCATCGTGAACGGGCTGATTAATTTGGAGGATGTGAAACTATAGCTATCTTTGCGTATAAAAAAGGAAACACTACTTATGGAAATCAAACATGTGGGAGTCTTTTGTGCGGCGTCCGACCGGTTGGATGCCGCTTATTACGCCATGGCGCGGGAGTTTGGCCGGTGGCTGGGCGGACGTGGCTTGACGTTGGTGTATGGCGGGGCGGATTCCGGGCTGATGGAATGTGTGGCCGAGGGCGTGAAGGCTGTCGGCGGACGGGCGGTCGGCGTGGTGCCGCGCATCCTGGAGAGCAAACGCCGCGTGAGCCGGTTGGTGGACGAGGTAGTGCCCTGCAACGACTTGAACGACCGCAAGGCTATCATGGTGGAGCGCAGCGACGTGCTGGTCGCCCTGCCCGGTGGCATCGGCACGTTGGACGAGGTGTTCACCGTCATGGCCGCCCACAGCATCGGCTATCACCGCAAGCGGATGGTGCTCTTCGCCCTCGATGGTTTTTGGGACGGGCTGGTCGGCGTGTTGGAGGAGATGGATCGCCGTCATTTCATTAACGTTCCCCTGGACCGTTATCTGTCCATCGCCCGTTCGTGGGACGAGCTGGAGGCGGCTTTGGGATGATTTTTAGGGCAGCTTGCATTGTTGGGGATTTAATCCCTTATGAAGAATGAATTGAGGAAATGTTGCGAGGGATTTAACGTTGCGTGGAATTTGCAACCACCTGTGATTTCAAATCTGTCGCAGTGTAGGATGCTGTTCCTGGAGTTTCCGCAATTCCTCCAACGAAACCGCAGCTTTTCTGCAATTGTCTCCATAGTCTTTTTATTAGATACATTCCCTAATGTGCAAATACTCGTATTTGAAGACGTGCAAGTTCTCGTGTTTGTGCACGTGCATTTACTTGTATTTAGCGCAAATGTACGAGATGTATCTAAAGAATCAATTGCAAATGACCACTTTTTTACTTCGCATTATGCCATTCAACGGGTTAGCTCAGTTCCTCTGTTTCCGTGACGGCGGCTTGCAAATCTTTCTGTATTTTTTTCTACCGGAGCTCTTCCGCCATCTCCCGCCCGAACTCCTCGTCAATGGAGTTGTGGATGCTGGCGCATACGTTGGCCGAGAAGCGGCGGCCGCAGTCTATCAGTGTTTCCCACTGTCGGGGGGATAATGTGGGGAGGTCGGCGCGGCGGATGCCGTGGCGTATGAGGCCGTAGATGAGGCCGGCGTTGAAGTTGTCGCCCGCGCCGATGGTGCTGACGGTCTGCACTTGTGGCACGTCGAACCGCAGTGTTTCCTGCGGGGTACACAGCATGATGCCGTCGCCGCCTTGGGTGCAGATGAACAGCGGGCAGTAGGGGGCGATGTGCCGGTGGTAAATCTCTTCCGGGTCGCGCAGGCCGTACATCACTTCGAAGTCGTCTGCCGAGCCGCGCACGATGTCCGCCAGCCCGAAGTTTTCAAGGATGGTGGGGAAGAGGCTGTCCAGTTCTGCTGCATGCGCCCGGCGGAAGTTCACGTCGTAGTAGAGGATGGCCTGCCGCTCGCGGGCATGTTCCAGGAAGGACTTGATTTGCGGGCGGATGTGCGGGTTCAGCACGTAATAAGAGCCGAATTGCACCACATCGTCGGCTCCTACCGTCGGGGGCGCGAAGCCGGGAAGGGTGTGTGGTGGTTGTTTGTAGAACATGTAGTGCGCATCACGCTGTTCGTCGAGGAAAGCCAAAGACACGGCAGACTGGATATCGTCGCGCATCCGCAGGAAACTGTCGTCCACATGGTTGGAACGCAGGAAGGCAGCAATGCGCCGGCCCACTTCATCGCGTCCCGTTTCGCCCATGAATACTGCGGGAACGCCTGCGCGTCCCAATGAAATGATGCTGTTGAACGAAGAGCCTCCGGGGACGGCCGCCGTGGGCTGTTCCCCGTGGAAAATGATGTCCATGATGGTTTCTCCCATCGCGATGGCTTTGCGCATGTCGGTTCTTGGTTTGAGTTTCTTTGTGCAAACTTACGAAAAATCTCTGGAATATCCGCCGAATTGCAGCAGATTAACGCAACAGGATTTGATAATTAGGGAG
>CALULT010000027.1 GCA_944321565.1 uncultured Paraprevotella sp.
TCGTATTCGCGTGCCCGCGCTCCTTTCTGAATATCGCCGTAACGGAATTTACGATTGTCGCGGGCGAGTTGCTCTTGGATATTTGCCCATACACTAAATACCCGAGGGATGTCTTTGTTGTTGATGTGCTTGGAGAAGTCGAACGCATATGCTTTTAAGATTTCCGCCTGTACGGCATCGGCCTGAATCCAGTCGTGTGTATCGGCATAACGGCTGACCGCTTCGGGCATTCCGCCTAAAGCCAAGTAAACTTTATAGCTATCTAATAATTGGGCATGAAGCAATTCGGGTAGCGGTTCAAAAGAGTTCACGGATGATAGGACCTGAGACAAGTGCGGACTGACTGTATCGAGGTATTCTTGGAAAGATACCGGATAGAGGTGCATGAAATCGACTTTACCTACAGGGAACGAAGCGCCGCTGCGATTTAAAGCTACCCCTAACAAAGAACCTGCACAGACAATAGCATACTCCGGCATTTGCTCACAAAAATATTTCAAACTGTTCAATGCATCGTTGCATTCTTGCACCTCATCGAAAATAATCAGTGTGCGTTGCGGTTCGATCTTTTGTCCGCAAGTCCATGAAAGCATCTGCAAAATACGTTTAGGGTCTTTGGTTCGTGCAAAATCGGCTCTCAATTCCACCTGTGCATCAAAATTAACATATATGGTATTGTCAAAACACAATTTTCCAAATTGGGTCAATACCCAAGACTTGCCAACCTGTCTGGCTCCTTGGAGCACAAGTGGCTTACGGTAAGGGCTGTTCTGCCAAGCTCTTAAATCATTGAGAATAGTTCGCGCTATTTCCATATCTATAGTTTTTGTGCAAATATACACATTTCCCCTATGAAAAATGTGCAAATATGCCATTTTTTATAGATATAACTGATGCGTTTGCCGCACCTTGAGTTATTGTAACACAATGTTATCACAATAGAACGAGTAGGACTTATTGGAAATGGAAAACATACAAGACTTGTTCCTGGAACTTCTACGTTCCGGTCTTTGGGGAACCTCCCCGTCCCCCGCCCATTTCGTGCATGCGGACTGGGATGCCGTCTTCAAGTTGGCTGACATCCAAACGGTAGGCACCATCGTGCTTGACGGAGTGGCATTGCTGCCGAAAGATGTCCATCCGCCGTTGGGCATCAAGATGCGGCGCATAGGTACCATGCAACAAGTGGAGCGGACAAACGCGTTGCACCGGAAGACTTTGGCGGCAATCCATGCGACTTTGGCAAAAGAGGGCATACGCGAGGTGTATATGAAAGGCCAAATGGCGGGCATGCGCTATCCCAATCCGTTGCACCGGCAGCCGGGGGACATTGACTTTGCCGTTGCAAGGCAGGATTTCCCCAAGGCATTGCAAGCCCTTTCTTCCATTGGCAAGGTCGATTTTGGCGTGGCGTGTGAACACCACGGCATAGCTTGGATAAACGGGATTGTGGTCGAACCTCATTATAAGGTGCATACTTTCCAACGCCCGTCAACGGACAGGGCCATGCAGGCGATGTTCGAGGAAGTGTTTCCCCGTCATTTGACGTCAATCAACATGGACGGCTGCGACTTGCCCTCATTCCCGCCAACGTTCGAAAGTGTCTTTCTCGTGAGCCACATGGTGAACCATGTCTATAGCGAGGGGCTCGGGTTGCGGCAGATTGTCGATTACGCCATGTTCTTACACCAATGTGGCAAGGATATCGTGGTTGAACGGCATACGGATTACCTGCGGCGGATGCGGATGCACAGGGCGTGGAGGCTCTTTGCTTGCATTTGCCATCGATATTTGGGGGCGGAATTGCCTGCCTTCGTCGAACCGTTTTCAAGGAGGGAGAAGGACATGGCGCAACGGTTGTTCGACGATGTGATGCGTGTAGGAAATTTCGGCCGTGGCGAATACGTGTTCCAATATGGCGGGCTGGCAGACGCATTAAGGAATTACCTTTGGGTTGTCGGCAGATGTTTTTCGCTTTATTTTGTTTGCCCGAGTGAGGCCCGGTGGTGGATCGTGTCAAAACCATATCGGTTTTTCAAAAAGCTGAGGGGCGGGAAACAGTGAAAAGCCTTGCAAAAGGAAACGGCTTGCATCTGTATGCGGGCGGATGCCCAGTCATCGCACGATAAATAAAGAACAGTTTCTCTGTTTTCATTTAATTTTCGTACCTTTGCCTTACACACCAACAACGCAGCTAAAATGGACGCAGTGAAAGGTATCCCATACGGGGTGGCACGGTTTGAAGAAATGCGGAACGAAAATTTCTATTACGTGGACAAGACGATGTATCTTCCTTTGTTGTAAGAGACTAGTGGTTATCTGTCCCTCATCCGTCCCCGGCGTTTCGGCAAGAGCGTGTTCGTCAGCATGATGCAGGCTTATTATGACATCGCGCACTGTTACATCATGGAATTGAAATATGTCCACCCCATGGTTTCGGATGCGGAGGTGGAAGGGAAGAGCCGAGAAGCAGACGGGCAACTGAAGAGATACAGTATGGACAAGGTGGCAGGGCGGCTTTGTGCCGGCACCCGGTTGCATCTGTTGAAAGTAGTGTTCCGGGGGGCGGAAATGGTGGTATGCGAGGAGCTAGTGGAGTAAAAAGATTCTTGATATTTTTTGGGGGTAAGGCGGTGGTCGGGAGATGTCTTTTCCTGATTCCCCCTTCCTTTGAAATACAGAACTAGAAGCTATCTTTTTTACTTGCGGGATTGGAATGCCAATAAAATGTGGCGAGGGAAAATTCCTTTATCGCCGCCTGCGGCCGAACAGGCGGCGGATATTCCGTGCAAATCTCATGCCCATCATCAGACCGTCGTACACCATCACTCCTTGGTCCATCATGTTCATCAGCGACTCAAACTTGTTGGTCGCTTGTGGAGGTGTAAACATCTTGCGCGTTGTTGTTTTGATATATGTCGCGCTTTCCTGAAGTTGTTTTTTCACTTCCGCTTTGCGTGTCCGAATGGCAGCCAATATGTCATCCGGATAGATGCCAGATGGATTGTTATTTGTGTTCATTTTCATTGTCTAATAAAATCCGAGCCATGAAACGAGCCAATGGCCGCACAACCATACGGTTCCGGTTAAAATAGAAGATAATGGCCAAGAGCAGGACGATTGCTGCGATGAGACCGAATCCTATCAGTGTGCTTTCGAAAGCTTCGCTGGCATAGTAAGCCATGGCGAAAGCAAGAAAAAGCAATGTGATTGACCCCAATAACAGCAAAACGACAACCGTGAAGACCGTTGTCAGGATGACGGTAAGTTTTTCGGTCGCGTCCAATTTGATAAACTCTTTCTGAAGTTCAAGATATTTTTTGAACTCCAAAAAGAGTTTACCAATACTTTCTATGTTTTTACTGTTTGAAAACATAGCTAGTTGTTTACACTTCTTCTGCAGACTTGATTTCGTCTGCGATTTCGTCCACCAGTGAATCCATTTCTTTCCGGTTGAGCTTGATGCCACGTTTGCGCAGCGCTTCTGCGATTTTGTCACGAGTGTCAACACCCTTTTCCGGGGCGAATAAAATACCGATTGCCGCACCTACGGTTGCACCGCCGATGAATGCTGCCAAAAAACTTAATGCTTTCATAATACTTTCCTTTAATTAGTCGTTTACATTACAAAGATATAAAATATCGGAAAACGAGCCGCATGTTTCTTGCTTTTTTTTGATTATTTTTTTTGCTATGCTGATTTAACCTTTTTTTTGTGCGCGGCTTTTCCTTATATATAAATAATATGTAATTTTGTCCTTCGTTGTGTCCGATTCATGCCTGTCCGTCGGGAAAAGGAGAATGCGGTGGTTCATGGAAATCATTTAATCAAAACATACAAGAAGAATTATGAAAAAGTTTTTTGTGTTGGCAATGGGATTGGGGGTGGCTTTTGCGATGACCTCTTGTAAGTCTTCGGAAAGTGCTTACAAGAAAGCTTATGAAAAGGCTAAGCAACAACAGGTTGTGGCTGCGGAGCAAGAACCGGTACAGGTTCAACCGACAACGCAGGTCGAAGTGACACCAACGGTGACAACTACCACGACGGCGCCGGCTCCGGAGGTGAATACGGTTCAGGTACAGACGGAGAATGTGACAGTAGTGTCGGGTGGAGGCCTGAAGGCTTACAGCGTGGTTTGCGGAAGTTTCAGCCTGAAGGCGAATGCGGAAGGGCTGCAAAAGACGTTGGCCAATGCGGGCTACAATTCCCAAATCGCTTACAATGGCGAGAAGAATATGTACCGCGTGGTGGCTTCCACGTTCGACGACAAAGCCGCGGCCGTGCAGTCGCGCAACACGCTTCGCGCCACTTATCCGGACGCTTGGTTGCTTTATTCGAAATAAGGAAAGGGTAATCATAAGGAAATGCGGGGGTGGGGCGTTGGCTTCATCCCCGTTTCGTGTTTTTCCTGTCTTTGGATTAAGATTTATTTTGTGGGACGGCGGCTGCTTTTCCAGCCCTTTTCATTAATTTTGCAAACGATATGGGACGAGTCTTGTCTATAGATTACGGAAAGAGGCGCACGGGGCTGGCCGTGACAGACCCTTTGCAATTGATTGCCAACGGGCTGTGCACGGTTTCCACTCCCGACGTGTTGGATTTCGTGCTCGATTACATTCGTAGGGAGCACGTGGAACGTGTCGTGGTGGGACGGCCCCGGCAGACGGACGGGACAGACTCAGAGAACATGAAGCGGGTGGAACCGTTCGTGAACCGCTTGCGCAAGTTGGTGCCGGACGTGCCCGTGGTTTATTTTGACGAGCGTTACACATCCGTGCTGGCGCATCAGGCCATGTTGGACGGCGGTTTGAAGAAAAAGGCAAGGCAGGACAAGGCTTTAGTGGACGAAATCAGTGCCACTATTATCTTGCAAGGGTGGATGGAATCCCGAAGGATGGGAATAGAATAGATAAAAAATGATATTACCGATTTACACATTTGGCCAACCGGTGTTGAGGCAGGTGGCCGAGGACATTGCACCGGACTATCCGGAACTGAAAGGACTGATAGAGAACATGTATGAGACGTTGGATGCTTCTGAAGGCATCGGGTTGGCGGCTCCGCAGGTGGGCTTGCCCATCCGCGTGGTGGTCATCAACCTGGATTTGTTGTCAGACGACCTGCCTGAATACAAAGGATATGTCCATACGTTCATAAATCCGCATATTTTGGAGTATGACAACGCGAAGATGGAGTCCATGGAAGAAGGTTGCCTGAGCCTGCCCGGCATCCATGAGCCGGTGCGGCGTCCCACGCGTATCCGTGTGAGCTACATGGACGAGGACTTCCTGCCGCACGAAGAATGGGTGGAAGGCTATCTGGCTCGCGTCATGCAGCATGAGTTCGACCATTTGGAGGGCAAGATGTTCATCGACCGCCTGGCCATGCTGCGCAAGCAGATGATTCGGAGTAAGTTGGCGGACTTGCAGCGGGGTAAGTTCCGTTGTGATTACAAGGTCAAGGTGAAGCGGTGATGAGATCCTTTTGGAAAACATTTCTTTTCCTGTCGTGGCTGTTCCCGTGCGTGGTGTGGGCGCAAATCAACACCGACCGGGTGATGCTGATGGGGCGCAATGCGCTCTATTATGAGGATTACGTGCTTTCCATTCGGCGTTTCAACATGGTGATAGCAGCCAAACCCCATTTGGCAGAACCTTATTTCTACCGGGGGCTGGCCAAGTTCTATTTGGAGGATTATGTGGGGGCCGAAGAGGATTGCGGGGCTGCAATAGACCGCAATCCTTTTTTGCCCCAAAACTATGAACTGCGCGGTTTGTGCCGGGTCAACTTGGAACGGTATGCCGATGCCATTGCCGATTATGAGACGTTGATCCGCATCAAACCGGAAGCGGAAAACGGGTGGCACAACATGACGTTGTGCTACTTGGAACTGAAGGATTACGGGAAGGCTATTGCCTGCATTGACACCATGCTGGTTTTTTGGCCCAAGAAAGCCCAGCTCTATACGTTGCGGGCGCAGGTCTATCTGACGGAAAAGGACACGGTGGCCGCCATGGCCAGTGCCGACGAAGCCTTGGCCATCAATCCGTTCGATGGGCCGGCGTGGAACTTGCGGGCGGCGGTCTATGCCGGCCGCGGGCAATACAAGGAAGCGGAGGAGGCTTTGGACAAGACCATCCAGCAGTCGCCGCGAGAGGCCGGACATTACATCAACCGTGCCCTGATGCGTTACCACCAGCGCAACTTGCGCGGGGCCATGGATGATTATGACGCAGCCCTCGAAATGGACACGGCCAACTATGTAGGCCATTTCAACCGAGGATTGCTCAGGGCGCAGGTCGGAGATGACAACCGGGCGATAGAGGACTTCAATTTTGTGTTACGGCGCGAACCGGACAACATGATTGCGCTCTTCAACCGTGCCCTGATGCTGGACAATACGGGCGACTACAAGGGGGCTATCAGGGACATTGATGCCGTCATCAAGGAGTTTCCCAACTTTTGGACCGGTTACCAGTTCCGTGCCGAAGTGCGCCGCAAAATGGGCGACGTGAAAGGGGCGGAACTGGATGAGTTCAAGGTGCTGAAGGCGCAGATGGACATGCGTTATGGAGGGAAGACCCAGCAGACGGACAAGCGGACGCGCAAGGTGAGCGACCGCAACATAGAGGACTACGATAAATTAGTGGAGGCAGACACTTCGGAAGAGGAGGTGCCGGAATATGAGAGTGAATACCGGGGAAAGGTGCAAAACCGCCGGACGGAATTGGCGTTGGAACCGGCATTGGCCTTGACTTATTATGCCGTTGGCGGCGAGCTGCAGCGCAGGGCCTATAGTCCGGTGGTTGAGCGTTTGAACCGCCTGCATGCCTTATCCGGGGCGTTGCTCCTGACCAATGCCGAGGCATCGTTGGACGAGGCGCGGGTTCAAAAGCATTTTGCTTCCATCCAGTCATTGACCGCCAAAATCGCGGCTCAGCCGGAGAACGCCATGCTTTATTTTGCCCGTTCGTTAGATGAATACCTGGTGCAGGACTTCGAGAAAGCCCTTGCGGATGCCGACCGTGCCGTGGCGTTGGACAGCACTTTCGTTTTGGCCTATTATTTGAGGGCGCAAGTCCAAATGAAAGCATTGGGGGCAGAGGAGGAGAAAACGGTGCCTTCGTCAGTGCAGATGTCGTCGGATCCGATGGCGGGCTGGGAGTTCAACGCTTCCCGTGCGGGGTGGCAAGCGGCATTGGATGACCTAGACAAGGTCTTGGCGCAAGAACCTGAATTTGCCGCCTGCTATTATAATAAAGGTAATATATATGTCCAGCTGAAAATGTGGCCCGAGGCGATAGCGGCCTACACGAAAGCCGTGGAGCTGAACGCGGCTTTCGCCGAGGCGTATTACAACCGCGGGGTGGCCTATATCCTTTCCGGCGACTATGCGAAGGCCATAGCGGATTTGAGCCAGGCGGGCGAGATGGGGTTATACAAAGCTTATAACCTGATGAAACGGTATCGCGCGAAGGCGCTTTCGCAGAAAGACTGAGTTTTTCTGCCTCATAGTGTGCGGGATACTATGCAAAATGGCGAAAGGCATAAAGGATTCGGTTCGTTTCACTTATCCCGTTCTTCTGTCTGAAGATTTTATGTGGAGAAGAATCGTTGTACCCGCATGTTGAGGACGGTCTGAGGTGGGTAGCCTGTATGGAGTCATTTATCCGTTTTCTTCGTTTTCCATGTATTCCGTCGGCGACATTCCGTAGAGTCTTTTGAACATGGTCAAGAAGTGCGCTTGGCTGGTGAAGCCCACGGCGTATGCGATTTGGGTTACGGTGGATTTCTGTTTCTTTAGCAGTTTGGCGGCTTGTCGTAGGCGTTGGTCGCGGATGAAGTCACTGGCGGAAAGCCCCGTGATGTCCTTCATCCGGCGGTACAGTTGGGCGCGGCTCATGCCGACTTCTGTGGCCAGTTGTTCTACATTGAGCGTGGAGTTGGCGATGTTTTCATTGATGACCTTCATGACGCGCTCCATCAGGATTTCATCGTCGCTTTGCATTTCTATCGGTACGACCTTTTCTTCTTGCGCCTGTTTGCCAGAGAATTTCCCTTTCAGGCGGATGCGGTTGGCTATCAAGTTTTCCATGAGTGCATCCAGTTCTTCTATGCGGAACGGTTTGCACAGATAACCGTCTGCGCCTTGTTCCAGCCCTTCCATCCGGCTGGCAAACTCCGTTTTCGAGGTCAGAAGGATGATGGGGATATGGTTGGTTTGCGTGTTCTTCTTCAGTTCCTTCAGCAGTTGGAAACCGTCTATGCCGGGCATGACCACGTCCGACACGATGAGGTCGGGTTGGCGGGTGACAGCTTTTTGCCATCCTTCGTCCCCGTTGGCGGCGGTGTCCACGTGGTAGTGCCGCGACAAACTTGTTTTCAGATAATCTCGTAGTTCTTCGTCATCGTCAATAACCAGCACGTGGTAGCTCGTGCGGCTGCGTTCCGGCTTTTCTGCGGCGGGGAGTAAAGTCAGCCCTGCGGTGGCGTCGCGGGACGACAGGACCGGGTCTTCCGGCTGAATGGTTCCCGTTCCTTCTTTTTTCAGGTGTCTGCAACCCAACGGAAGCCGGATGACAAACCGGCTGCCTTGTGTGTCTTTCCGGTTCTCGGCGAAGATGGTGCCATGATGGAGCCGCACTAAGAGTTGGCACAGGTTCAGTCCGATGCCGAATCCCAATGGGGTAGCGGTTCGGTTGGCGGCACCTTGGTAGAACCGTTCGAAGATTTTTTTGATTTCTTTTTCGTCCAATCCTTTCCCGGTGTCCGCGACAGCGATTTCCATATAGTCCCGAAGCGGTTCCTTGGCTTTTGCGTCATGTCCTGTAACGACCTTCACTTTGATTTTCCCGCCTCGCGGGGTATATTTCAAGGCGTTCGACAAAAGATTGGCCAGCACCTTGTCGAAATTCCCCGGATCCACCCACACGGCGGGCATTCCTTTTTCAAAATCAGTTTCCAGGCCGATACCTTTTTGTTGCGCAAGGTCTGAGAAGGCGTTGAGTTGTTCGTTTACCAGGCGGGTCATATCGGTTTCCACGTAGCGGATGCGCATTTGTCCTTTGTCAATCTTCCGGATGTCCAATAGTTGGTTGAGTAGGTTCAGGATGCGGTGGGCGTTGTAGCGGATGGTCTGCAGTGCCTTGTCGGTGTCAGGGTCGTTTCCCTTTTTCAGCAGTCTTTCCAAAGGATTGGTGATCAGGGTGAGCGGCGAGCGTAGTTCATGGGCAATGTTGATGAAGAATTGGAGTTTCATTTCGCCAATCTGTTCCTGCCGTTTCCGCTTGTCGGCTATGTAAACCAAGCTTCCTATTCCTATTATTAATAAGGTATAGGCAATGAGGGCGGTTGTGCTGAGGTACCAAGGCGGGGCTACAACGACCTGCACGGAGCGGATGGGCGAATGGATGCCGTTTTCGCATGCCCGTATCTGAAGCGTGTGGGTGCCCGGCGCAAGATGGTGGTATTGGAGCATGGCTTCGCCGGGCTGTGTCCGGTTCCACTCCTTTTCAAGATCTTGCATGCGATATTCATAGGTGATGTTCCGTGCGTCGCGGTAGTCCATGGTCGAAATGTGGAACGTGAGGTCGTTGTCGGCAAAAGCCACGCGGAAGACCTCCGCTGTGATGATGTCTTTGTCATAGACAGGAGCACTGCCGGAACGAGTTTGGGGCGTGACTTTTTGGTTGCGCAGGAATATCCCGGTGATACAAGGGGCTTCTTTTAGTTTGATGGGACGGATGTTGTCCGGATTAAAAGCCGTGATGCCCTTTTCCCCTCCGAAGAACACCGTGCCGTTCCGACCTTGCGCGAAACATCCCTCCACATACCTCAGGTCTTTCAGGCCGTAGCCTGTGTAGTAGTTTGTAATCCGTAGCCCGTCGGATGAGATGTGGGCGATGCCTTGTGCGGTGCTGCACCACAAGCCACCTTGTTTGTCTTTTGCCAGGCCATAGATGATATTGTCGGGCATGCCTTGCTGCGTCGTATAGGTCGTGAACCGCCCGCTCGCCGGGTCGTGGCAGATGAGCCCGTTCCGTGTGCCTATCCAGATTCTGCCGTCTTTCCCTTCCACGGCGCAATAGGCGTTCATCCATTTCGGGAAGGGGAGTTTCAGGAAACGTCGCGCCCGGGTGTCATAGCAGCTGATGCCGCCATAGTGGCAGGTCCAGATTCGTCCTTTCGAGTCGCAGAAGATGGAGATGACCCATGCGTTGATGAATTCCTCCATGTTGCCGGCTTTGAGTTGTTGGGGGAACATCCGGCTTTCTCCCGTGGGCAGGTGTCGGCACAAGATGCCTTCGCCAAGGATGGATGCATACAGGTTCCGGTTTGCGTCTTCCGTGATGCAGTTGACCGTGTAATCACCACGGAGTGGGTATTCCAGATGCAGCTGTCCGCTCTTCGGATTCAGGGTATATAAGCCTTTTCCGTTGATGCCCGCCCATAGTGTGCCATTGCTGTCTTCGAACAAGCTTTTGGCCGTATGCGACAGGGGGATGTGGCGGGCAATCTTTCCGTCCCGGGTGAGCCTGTAGATTCCGGCATCTTCGACCGAACACCAGAGAGTCCCTTCTTGGTCTGTACACAATGCGGCAATTTGCCCGGGTGTCTCCGATGGTTGGGATGGCTTGTTCATGAAGTGGAAAAGCATGGGTGCGGCGGGTCTCATCAGTATGCCTTGATACAAGTCGCCAATCCACAGGTTGTGGCCCCGGTCTTCGAGAAAGGCGGACACACGGGCTTGGTCGGCATTGGTGAACGGGTTGTAAAGGGGCATGTCGGTGATGGCCGTTCCGCCTTTTGCGATTCGCACCAAACCGCGCCTGTTGGTGCCAACCACGATGTGTCCGTCGGAAGTCGGCAAGGCGCACGTAAAGGAGAAGTCGGTCTTTGTTCCGTGGTAGGGCAAGGGACGGATGCTGTCGTTTTTTTCGTTCCATGCGTAGATGGCATGGTTGGTCACGGCATACAGTGTGCCATCCCGTCCTTCCGTGATGTCGTTCAGGCCTGTAGTAGGCAGGTGATAGACTTTTTCTTTCCCGTCCGGCATGTTGACCCGGACGAGTTCTTGCCGTTCAGTGCCCAGCCAAAGCCGTTGGCGTTGGTCTTCTAAAATGCGGCTTATGTAGTTTTCATTGTAGCCTTGGTTCGAAAGTTCCATTTTGCGGGCCGTCATGGCCTGCGCGTCCAGGCGGAACACTCCCATGCCGCTTGCCGCAAAAAGGATTTCTCCGCCCTTCCTTTGGATGATGTCGGTGATGTGGCCGTGGGTGGCGTTGGGATATAGCCTTACGGTTTGGAATCTGTCGGTTTCGGGCAAGTAGCGTTGAAGTCCCCTTATCGTGCCGACCCATAAGTTCCCCTTATTGTCCAAAAGCAAGGAGAGCACTTCGTTGTCGGCCAGCGAGGTGGAATCCTGCCCGTCGTGTTGATAAGCGACAAAGCGTGACCCGTCGAATCTCTTCAGCCCGTCATTGGTGGCTATCCACAAGAACCGGTCGGCATCCTGGCAGAAGGCGTTCACCGACTGGCTGCCAATCTGGTTGCAGTCGTAAAAGAGCGTATGTTGCGCGTGGGTGGCCTGTGTGAGGCAGAACAACAGAAGCAACCCGATGATTTTTATCATGTTTTTCTTTTTCTTACAAAGGTAGCGGAAAAATGCTTTTGGGGCAAGATAAGAGCAGAAATTACCGGGGATGAATCAACAACGAACGGATTTGCAACGTCCGTGTATGGGTGCGCACGTTGCCTGCATGGATGTGAAATGTTTGTGAATGCCTTTTGAAAGCCTGTGTGCTAACTTTGCAGTGTCGGAAGGATGGTTGAAAACCGGTTCTTTTCGCGGAAGTTCAAGAGGAAACAGAAGATATAAACCATTTATTAAAGGAAATAATATGAGATTCAGAAAGATTTTTATGGTGGCGGCGATGGCTTGCATTTGCGGTCACGTCATGGCGCAGGATGCGGATGTACGCATCGGCAATTTCTATTATTCGGCACCCAACGGCATTGCTTTTATCAAGTCGGATGCGGCTGCATTTGTGATTGATCCCGACCTGGGGGCCAACCGGCACACGGCTGTGCTTTTTGACGACAAGGGCGAGGGGTTCGCTCAGGCACATTTGGCCAACGACTACAATGCCGGCATCGTGGCACCCGATGATTCCTATCATCGCGTAGTGTTTGAAGTGAGCAACAATGAAATCGTGGAATTTGAGTGGGCCAAGACGGGCAATGCGGCTGTGGGACGCATGATAGCAGGCAAGCCGCAGGAGTTGGTTTTCAACTTGTCGAAAAACTGGCCGGGTTGGGAGAGCCGTTACGAGCTGGAAGCCGATGGGATAAAAGGCACGGCCAAAACGGCAGGCGGCGACGTGGAATGGCGGATGAAAGCCAACAGTAGCCCGGTGGCTTTCGACGGGAAAAGCGTGACGTTCAAAATCGGGGACGGCTTTGCGCCCACGCGTTTCGTGGCCGGATTCGGCACGTTGCCTTCATTGGACAAGGTGGACGGCATCATCGACCAGGCCCGGAGTGACTATGAAGCCCGCCGTCCCAAGGCAATTGCTCCTTCGGGCGACATCGTGGGGGCGATGACCAACAACCTGAACAACACCCGGATATACAGCAACCATGACAAATTGCTCTTCATCCCCGTGTCACGCTCGTTCGGGGTCAAACATGCCAACCAAGGGCCGATATTCTGCTGGGACAGTTTCTTCAATGGTCTGATGGCCACCTACGACAATCCCGAAATGGCGCGGGCAACTTTCCGTGCCGTGCTTTCCAATCCCATGCCCAACGGCATGATCGGCTGCGTGAAGCACTGGTCCATGGGGCCGAGCACGGGCAACTCCCAGCCCCCAGTCGGCTCCATGTGCATCTGGCGGGCACATTTGCTTCGTCCGGACATGGATTTCCTGCGCGAAGCTTATCCGACCCTGAAGGCTTGGAACGCATGGTGGATGAAATACCGCAATGCGCGTAAGGACAGCCTGTTGCAGTGGGGCAGTGAGGACGGCGATTTCCAGAATGCCATGTACGAGACCGGATGGGACGACACCCCGCATTTCGCGGGCGTGGAGGGTGTCAAGATGGTGGGCACCACGATGAACGTCTATGCCGTGGATCTTTGCGCCCTTTGGGCGATGGACGCGCATTACCTCTCGCTGATAGCCGAAGCCATCGGCGAGAAAGAGGCTGCGGCACAGCACCGCTGCGATGCCGAAGCGATGAACCGGCGCATCAACGAGAAACTTTGGAACGAGGAACTGGGCATCTATTGCAGCCGTTTCTTCGACAACGAAGACGGCACTCCGGGCGCGTTCCTCACCAAGCTGGCCCCGCTCAACTTCTATCCGTTGATTTCCGGGGCGGCTAACAAGGAGCAGGCCCGACGGATGTTGCAAATCATGACCGACCCGGAACAGTTCTGGGGCGAATGGATTATGCCGACCCTTTCACGCAAAGAACCGGAATACCACCGGCAGCGTTATTGGTCGGGCAACATTTGGGGGCCGGAAACTTATCTGACCTGGCTGGGCGTGAAGCGGTATGCGTCCGGGGAACTGAAGGCGGAATATGCCCAAAAGTGTGTCCACCTGTTCATGAACAATTGGTTGGGTGCCGGCTATTGTGGCGAGAACTATTTCACGCTGAACGGGCGCGTGTGCAGCAATCTCAACTACACGTGGGGCGCGCTCCTGTGCCTCGTTGGTATTGAGTCGGTGGTGGACTTGGCCGATGACGGGCGCATCGTGAAGGGACCCGGCTACAATGAGTCGGTACGCATGGAAAACATCATTTTGGATGGGAAACCCCATTCGGTTTCGGTGGATTACGGAAAGCCGAAGGTGGCGGTGAAAGAACAGAACTGATTTCAGTCCGTCATTGGTGTCAATAGGGTATATGATACTAAATTTATGAACTCCGCAAACGGCCCAAAGTCCGCAGTAATGAGGGTGTAGCAAAATAAACTCCTCCGCCTTGTAGGGGAGCAGTTGCTTCTCGCTGGTTTTGCTACACCCTCCGGATTTCGGCGCGGAAGGAAGTGCGCCTCCCCCTGCGCACATCCTTCCATTGACAGAATGGCACATTCGGGTGCGCGTTGACAATTTGCTCATTTTCGCCTTCTGAAATTCGCGTATCCGGCCGCCGGGCCGGGACAGCGCGGAAAGAACGCAGCCACACGTGCCATGCGGAAATCAAAATGTCGCGGAATCCCCTCCAAACCTGCCCTTTTGACGGAACATGGGGCACTCCCGGCGCAGAAACCCGATCGGCGGGAAAGCCCACCGGGGGATTCCGCCGACAAAACGACACGGGAAACGTGTTCGGGGAAAA
Source organism: uncultured Paraprevotella sp. (assembly GCA_944321565.1). Classification (GTDB taxonomy): domain Bacteria; phylum Bacteroidota; class Bacteroidia; order Bacteroidales; family Bacteroidaceae; genus Paraprevotella. The sequence goes on from CALULT010000027.1 coordinate 14,351, forward strand.
GTTCCAACGGGAAAGAAAAACGGCTCCGGAGCCGCAGCGAAAACGTTTCTGTACCGGGATTTTTCCATACGAGTCCCGAAAAAAAAATTCCAAGCCCCGAAAAAAGAATTCCGGGGCTTGGAATTTCGCGTTCCGGCCCCGAGATTTCTCGCCGGACTCTCCGAAAAGTAAATTGCTCTGACAAAATCTTGCACAAAATCCCCGTTTTGTGCAAAAAATCGTGCAAAAATCTCCTATTTGGGCCGGATTGCGCAAAGGTCGCGTCACGAAAATCGTCCAAAACGGAACAATTTGTCTATTTACACAAGCGTTTCATGACATTTTGATTTTATAGGAGGTGCAGCATTCTTGCTGCACAATCGCAAGATAAGTCTTTTTGCTGCGATGGGTTTGAAATCCGGCGCAATTGGGACGCGGATTTCCGAATCCGCAAGCCCGCAAGGGTTTTCCTATGACACGAGTGAATGCAAATAGGATTTAGAAACTGTTTTGAATTTCTACAAAAAGTTTTTTCCGGCTTGATGTACTCGTTTTCGTGTGTGCTTTGGGCGATTTTCCGGCCAGTTTCACTTCTGTTCTTCGTCAGATAGCCCGCTATCTTCCTCATCACGGAAGCAAAACAGACTCGAAAACTCATCCCAAATCATCGCGCGATAAATTCAAAACAGTTTCTTATTTTTTCGGATTATAAATCCTGATACTCAATTGCGTGGGATTGCAAATCCCACGCGGCAGGCGGCAGGAGTTTCGCGGCTGTTTCCCTTGGAGGCGGTGTTCTTTTATGGCGTTTGAGGCCATGTGGCCCGGTCGGCCGCTTGGTTGCCGTCCGGTTGTATGTTGTGGACGTTTTCGGTTTCTTGGACTTGGATTTGACGGTGGTGCCAGGCCCATGCGGCACAGGTTCCCGCCAGTACGGCCAGCACGGAGAGTGTCGCGAGCAGCCGGGCCTGTGTGCGGGTTTGCCTTGCCAATGCTTTCAGCCGGGCCACGTTGGGCGGGCGTTTGGCTGCGTCGCGCCGCATGCAGGTGGCTGCGACGTGCCCCATTAGTCTGTCGCCCGTGGCACGGGACATGTCCTCCATCACCTTGCCGAGCGAATAGATGTCGGCCCGCACGTCGGCTTTCGCGCCGGGTTGCAGTTGTTCCGGGGCGATGTATCCCGACGTGCCGGCCGGTTGTTTCAACACGTTGAAGGCATCGCCGTCGGCCAGGCTGAAGTCAATCAGTTTCACGTCGTGCCCATTGTGGGTGACCATGATGTTCGACGGCTTCAGGTCGCGGTGGATGGTTTGCCGGCTGTGCAGGTAGCCCATGGCATCGGCTACCTGTCCCGCCAGCTTGCGGGCCAGCGGTTTCGTGAGGGTGTGCCGTTCGATGAGTTCCTTTAATGTGCAGCCATCCACGCGTTCCATGACGATGGCGGGGCCGAGCAGCCCGATGTCTTCCATGCCGATGGTGCGACAGATGCAGGGATGATCCAATTGCAGCCCGATTTCGAACTCTTTGGCCAAGGCCTGCCGGTAGAGGGGCGTGTAGAGGTAGTCTGCCTTGAGGCATTTGAGGACATACTTTTTGCCATATCTTGAAGCATAGAACAGGCGCGTGTGCCCGCCCGGCGACGCGTAGAACTCCTGCAGGTCGCCGAATCCGTGCTGCACTTGCATGTCCGAAACGGCGTCCATTTCCTTGTCGAGTTGTTCCACGTAGCCCGACGTGCTTTCCGTTTGGGCATCCTCTTGGAGTTTTCCCGTTTCCATTAGTTGATGACGTTGATGATGGTCAGGCCGCCGTTTCGTCCGGCCACGAACGGGGCGGTGCGCCTTCCCTCGCGTTCGATGTAGGGTAGGTATAGGGGATATTCTTTGATAAAGCACCCCGCGACGAAGCGGTCTCCGCGCCGGATTTTGCTGTTTTCCGAACTGGCCACTTCATACCGGCTTTGGCCGAGGTAATTGAGCCGCAGCATCCGGTTGGGGCTCCAGCCTATTTCAATCACCGTGCCTGGTGTCAGCTCGCTGCTGGTCACTTGTTTGGCATCGAAGAACGAAGAGTTGTATTTCACGCTGGTCTTCAACCAAGCTTTGAAGGCTGTGAAGTCTTTGTGTCCTATGTACTGCGCGAGGATGTCCAAGGTGCAGGTGCGTGGTTTGTGGCTGTCGCCCACGTATGCCCACAGGCGTTTCAACGTGGACGTGGACAAACGCAGCCCCGCTTGTTTGCTGAGGTGCAGCGAAAACACTTCAAAGTCGGTCGTGGTGTTCAGCACACGGCCGAATTTCTGTTCGACAAGCAGTTTGAGTTCTTCTGTTTCGGGTGTGTTCATATTTGTTCGTTTGATTATTCTATTTCCATGATATGTTCGAATTGTCCCCAACTTGGGTGTGCCTTGTATCTGTCCATACTGTTGGCGGGAACATACAAGGTACATGTTCGGAACAAGTTGCCCTGCGACGTGCTGAATGCATCGGGATTGCACACCGGCGGATAGACGGCTTCGACGTAAAGGTGCTCAAGCGGGCAATTGCCGAAGGCGTAGTCGGAAACCAGTTCCGTGCCGCTGCCGAGCCTGACGGTCGTCAGCTGTCGGCATCCTTGAAAGGTGCCCGTGGGGATTGTCCGGAGCGAGGCCGGCGTGACGACTTCTTCGACCGTGCTGCCGTAGAACACATTTTGTCCCAATTCCTTCAATCCTTCGGGGAGCGTGAATCTCGTGATGTGGCATCCTTGGAAGGCATAATCGCCTAGCGACGTGACGGAGGCGGGCATCGTGTAATCACCGCTTTTGCCGACAGGGAACCATACGATTTGTGACAGGTCGGCGGTGAACAGGACACCGTCTTCGCTGCGGTAATGCGGGTTGGCGGCAGAGATATGGATTCCGGCCAGCCGTTCGCATCCGTCGGACGGAGTCACTTCCTCTACGTAGGGCGGGAGGTCCAGCCTCGTGAGCGAGCTGCATCCGAGGAAGGCATTTTTTTCAATCGTGGTGGCTGAATTGGGCAACGTCACCGATTCAAGCTTGTCGCAACCGGCGAACAGCCCTTGTCCCACGACGTCGGCTTTCGCGTAATGTGCGTTGTCGTAGCTTTCCCCGCCCTCCACGATGTCGGCATCGGCAAGGTTCACGCGAACCAGCTGGCCCGGTGTGGCGGAGCCGTCGGCCTCCCGCCCCATCATTTGGCGGAGCAGGCGCAGGTCGTCGCCGTTCATCGGTCCGTCAAACGAGAGTGACGTGAAACGGTACAGGTCATCGCCCATCAATGCGGCCAGTCCGCCCGGTTCGTCCCATGTGGCGGCGTCGCTGGTCGTGATTTCCAGTGTTTCCCCTTTCGTTTCACCCGCTTTGCTGGTTGCATACGGTTGGATTTGGTAGGCGGAGTTTCGTTCAAGCCCGCTGATGTGCAATTGGCATGGGCCGGTGAAGGAAGTGGCGGAGGGGGCTTGCACTTTTGTGGCGTTGCCCGACGGGAGCTTGCGGACGTAGCATCCCGTTTCTGTGACCGGTTCGCTGCCTTCGCTCAGGATTTCATAGTTCACGATGGCACTTGCCGGGCCGAGGCTCACCAGCGTGGGGTGTCCCATGGCCGGTAATTCATCGGGGAGGGTAGTGAAGGACAACGTGTCGCTGGCCAGGGGCGTGTTTTCGCCGTCATAATATCCTTTCAGGCAGAAGCTGTACGACGTGCCGGCCTCCAGCCCGGTGAGGCGCACCGACACGCGGCCTTCGTCGTCGGCTTCCACGCCGGGCGACGTGAGGGACATCTCGTCCTGCGGGCCATAGACGAACCTCAGTTCCGGCATGGGGAGGTCGTCCTGTATCACGATGCTTCCCGCGAGGGTGGCTTCGGTGCGTGTGATGTCGGTGGCCGCGTCCGCGTAAAGCCGTGGTTTCTCGTTGGGCAGGGTGGTGAATGCCGCGGTGTCGCTGGCCAGGGTCACACGCCCGTTGCTGCATTGCAGGTAAAAGCTGTATGGTGTGTCCGCTTCCAGCCCGGTGAGGCGCACTGACACATGGCCTTTTCCGTCGGCTTCCACGGACTGGGAGACGAGGCTCATGTCATTTTGTTTCCCATAGACGAACCTCAGCTCCGGCATAGGGGTGCCGCCTTGTGTCACGATGTTCCCCGCAAGGGTGGCTTCGGTGCGCGTGATGTCGGTGGCCGTGCCGATATAAAGCTGTGGTTCCAAATTGTCCGGTTTGTCTTCTTGGCATGAGGCAAACGCAAGTGTTGCGGCTAAAAAAACGAGGAACTTACGCATGGTTTATTTCTTTGATTTCCAAATTCTGAATCCTACACCTATGCTTGCCTGCCATTGCTTGCCGGCGATGGTCAGCGTAGAGGCAGACAAGTTGAAGCGTTTGAACGAAAGCAGCAGGCCGGCTTCTGCGGCAATGCCCTTGCACGAAAGTCCGTCGTTGAGCGCATAGCCTCCACCTTCGCTGTCCGCGAGTTGCCATGCCAGCGAAGAACGTCCGTAACCAACGCCGTAGAACACGGCGAGCCATTGCCGCAGGTGGTGTGCCATTCCTGCCGTGAAGGCATGGGTGGCCCGTCGTGTCTCCCCCGTATAGTAGGGCTTTATTTCGCTTCCGGGCAGGAAACCTTCCCGGTCACAGGTGTATGGCGTGGTGCCGAGGCGGCGCAGGTCACTTTGCGCATGGACGAAAAAGCCGTGTCGCCTGAGCATGGCGAACATGATGCCCCATGAAGGGCCTCTCTCGTGAAGCGAGACGGTCAGCAGCCCGTGCATGCGCCATGGCAATTGGGGGGCGTGCTTGTCCACGATTACCGTGTCGGTGACGGTGCGGGTGAAGAACACCGTGTCGCGCGTGTGGACTACGTCCGGCCGTGGCGTTTCTATCTTCAGTTCATAGGCCATGCGCCCTTCGAGCGGTTCGGAGAACCGGTAGTCGCGCAGGACACCCCAGCGGGGGTGTTTGATGGTGAGGAGTTTCGTGCCGTGCGGCAGGTAGAGCCATATCTCGCCGACCTCGTTTTTCCTTTTTACGATGCCCAATGGCGAAGAAAAGGCAAATTCTTTCTGAGCCACCACCTTCACCAGTGCGCAGGCATCGCCGTTGAGGTCACGCACGGGGGTGATGAACGCGCTGATGTCGTTGGGCAACACCTTGAAGCCCGAGACTTTGAATCTCGTCGTGGTGCTGTCGGTTGAATGGGAGGCTTGGGCATTTGCGGCCAGGAGCGGCAGCCACGCCGCCAACAAGGCCGTCAGCCAGTTTTTCCATGGATGCCACAAGGCGGCATGGTTGGGAAATAGGGTCTTTACTTTCATGGCTTTCTCCTCATTTCAAGTTGAAGTCGCCGATGCTGATAACATCGTCCGTGTCATGCACGTCCGTGGCCGGTTGCCAGGTGCGGACATGGATGAGCGGCATGGATTCGTCGCGGAAGTCCCACAGCAGGAACAGCCAGCCGTCGTCCGAGTAGCGGTCGCTCGTGTAGCGTTGGCGCAGCCGGACACCGTAAATGCCATCCAGCGTGGGGTGGCGCAGGATGCGGAAGTCGGAAAACTTCACGTCGATTTCCCGGTTGGCGGCGAACGCGCGGGACAGGCGCGAGAGGTATTCGCCCTTCGTGCGCAGGTAGTATTCCACGCGCTTGCCGGCCACAACCCCGTCGTGGTTGTCCGGGGCGGCCTTTACCATGTTGCCCACGATGATCAGGGCTTGTTCGCTGAATACTTGGCGCAGGAAGTCGAGGTCTTTCGTGGTGTATGCCGTGCGGAAATGTTCGCAATAGTCCAGGATGACACGTCGCCTTTCGCTGTCGTCCACGTCCAGCTTGCCGGACAGGACTTTGGCGGCTTCGCGGAAGAACGGGTGGCCGGCCTTGATGCGGCGCAGGGCTTCGTCGTCCAGTTTGCGGGGTGCGGAGTCCCTTTTGCGTGGCTGGCTTTTCGTGCGCAGACGGGATTCCGGGGTGTCTGCGGAAGTTTGGATCTCCGTGCTTTCACGGGTGAATTTCTCGTGGTTGACGGGCAGGGACGCAGTCGGGATGGTGACGATGCCGTCGGGGTCGATATAGCCTGTCCGTCCCGTGGCGTTCTCGCGGAAATGCAATTGGCCGTCGCGGAAACGCACGTCAAGCAGGCAATTGCGCACAGGGACATGGAACAGCTTGCGTCCCAAGCTGTCTTCCACGACGTAGCGCGTCCGCCCTTGCCGGTCGGTCTGCCTCACCAGCTCGCGGCCTTCGTGCAGCCCGTAGCGCGTTTCATGCCATCCGACACCGGGGGCGGGTGTCAGCCATAAGGCTGCCGCCACGCCCCCGAGTACCAGTATCAATACGGATAAGACGTATATTGCCGTTTTCATCCTTTTGTTTTATTGCCAGTCCTGTATCTCGCCTCCCACTTCGATTTTTACTTGGTCCGGGTTGTCTGAGATGACCATGTTCACCAGGTGCTCCACACCGGGCTTGAACTGGAACGTGCTCTCGAACACGTAGGACACCCCTTTCATGATGACTTCAATCAGCGGCATGCGGTTTTCCACGCGCTGGGGCACGACGATGGCCGAGAACACGAAGTCGCTCTCCTGCCGGGCCGTGAGGGTGGCGCGGTTGCCGCGCACATAGCGTGTGGCGACACCCGCGCTGAGGTCGATGGTGGCCTCGGGCACGGTGTTGTGTACATAGACTTCCGCGTCGGTGGGCATGTCGCCCTCGAAGTCCTCGCCCTTGATGAGGCGTATCGTGAGCTTGCTCATGATGTGGCGGAACGTCAGGGTGACGGGCGCGTCGGATGCGCTCACACCTTCTGTCCGGGCATAGAGGAAGTCGCTGGCCTCATAACCGTCCATGCCGTTGCCGTTGTCGGCCTGCTGGTCTGTGCAGACGCTGAAGGGCAGGTCCTCGATGGAACTGACGGGGTGCACGTAGGGATAGTAGGCGCAGGCGTTGAACGTGCCGTCGTCCCAATAGAGCGGGCGCGCGGCAGTCCAGTTCCCGCCGTTGCACGTCAGGGCCTCGTTGTTCACCAGGTTGCCGCCGATTTCCAGCGGCGTGTCCGTGGCGTGGACGAACACGCCCACTTGGTCGCCGTCCTCGAAGGCATCGTTCACCACCCGCACGCGTTGCGCCGGATGGACCACGGCGAAGGTCATGGGCGTGTGCCGGACATCGGCCGGTGCTTCGGCTTCCGGCGCGACGGCCTCCTCGTGGATGCATGACCAGACCCACAGGCTTAGCAACGCCAAAATTACGGATTTTATTAGATCTTTCTTCATAATTTGCTTTTTTAATTACGTTAAACTGTTTCTTTCCTTACCGTCTGTTCCGTTGCAGCGGGCTGCCCTTGTGAATCTTCGGCGGCATCTGGAAGCCGTGCAGGGTGCGGCTGTCCACGTAGGTGTCCGCGCTGCGCGTCACGGCGCCGGCATCGCGCTTGTCGTTGGCCACGAACTCCTCGAAGGAGTAGGTCTCGCCGGCATAGCGCTTGATGCGCTTCACGATGCTCTCGCGGCTGATGGTGCTGTAATACGGAATGTCGTTGTTCATGCAGGAGTTCTGCTCCGAGCGGAACACGCCGCGGTTGTGCATGAAGCCGCCTTCGAAGATGTCCACGATGTCGCTGTAGCGGTCGTCGAAGATGAGGTGGCTCCAGGGCACTTCGTGCATCTTGCCCGTGAGCGACAGGTTGTCGTACCAGCCCAAGCCTTTCGCCCAGTTGATGGCATCCACATGCCCGCAGCAGGTACACTGGCAGAAGTCGATGAACTCGTTGTGGTAGATGTACTCGTCGCCCAGCTTGCCGAAACCGTGTCCGCCGGCCTCGTGCTGGATGACGCCGCGCGAGTCGAGCGGGTAGCCGTAGGTGCTCTGCGGACAGAAGGCAATGGCCGAGCCGTCCTCCCACATCTGGCAGATGCCACCGTAGTCGGTGCTGTTGGGCACGATGATGATGAGCGTCTGGTTCAGGTTTTGTTCCGTCACGGTGGGGGCGTTCAGGGAGTAGTCGAAGATTTCGTCATAGTCCGCCCGCAGGCCCACGCCGCCGGTGTAGGTGGTGTTGAAGCGGTTGTAGCGGATGGTGTTCACCGTGCCCACGCCAGTCTCCGTGGAGAGCGGGAAGGCCGTGTAGACGTTGAAGTAGTCGCGGTAGGTCGTGTAAGGCTCGATGCGAAGAAGTATTCCACTTCCTGCTGGATGTTGGCCAGATAGTCGCCGTCGGAGATGTTCTTCGCGTCGTAGCCGTCGCCGAGGATGACGATGTTGATGCCGCCCGTGTTGCCGCGCGTGGCCTTCTGGAGCGTCAGCCATTCATCTTCGCCGTATTCGTAGTCATATTGCGTGACGGTGCATTTGTGGGTGTATTCCTCGTCCTTCAGTTTGAACACGATTTCGCCCGTGCGGTCGGCCGAGCCTTGGGCCATGGCCTTGATGGTGAGCGTCACCTCGGTCTTGTTGCCGCCGCTGGTCTGCGACAGTTCGCACCACGAGGGTTTGCTCTGCACTTCCCACTCGCCTTCGGCATCCACGATGAGCGTCTGCTTGTGCTCGGTGTTCAGGGCACAGGCGAGCGACGGGCGGCACACCAGTTCGTGGTGGGCGGCGATGCGCTTGAACTCGTTCCAGCCCGGCGCAGCTTGGTATTGTGCAATGGCTGGTTCGGGCACTTCGAGCGTGAAGTTGTCTTTGGCCACGCCGTTGAAGGCTCCGACTTGCACGTTGGCGGGAATCTCTCCTTTGCAGACGATGCTGCCGATGCCGTAACAACCCTCGAATGCACCGCCGTCACTGTATGCGCTGGCTTCATAGCCGATGTTTTCTATGCTTTCAGGGAACACCAGCCCTTCGATGCTCCGGCAATTGGCGAAAGCTCCGGCGCCGATGCTTTGTACCCCTTCCGGGAACTCAAGAATCCCCATCAAGCGCCAGTTTCCGGCAAAAGCACGGTTTCCGATGGAAGCGAGGTCTTTGGGCAGTTTCAGTTCGCCCGAGAAATCGCAGCCATTGAACGCATTCTCTCCGATGGCGGTCAGGTTTCTGGGCAACACCAGTTCTCCTTTCAGCGGGGCGTGTTCAAAAGCGCCTTTCAATATGCTGGTGATGCCGTCATGAAGCTGCAGCGTACCGTCGAAACCGGTGTCTGTAAATGTGCCGACAGGTATCGTGGTGACACCTTGTGGAATCGTGAGGTTTCCTGTCAGGTTCTTGCAGCCTGCAAACGCGCTTGCTCCGATTTCCTCAAGGCCGTCCGGGAGGTTGAGGTTTCCGTAAAGGTTGATGTTGTTATAGAATGCTTGTTCGTCGATATGTTTGAGTTTGGTGGGCAGGATGAGTTCGCAAGTGAATCTGCAATCACGGAATGTTGCGTTGCCCAAGTATTCAAGCGTGGTCGGTAGCGACAGGTCGCCTGTCAGTGAATAGCATTCGTAGAACACCACGCTGCCAATGCGGGTTACCCCTTCGGGGATGATGATTGACCCCGTGAGGTTTTCACAGTTGCTGAAAGCTTCTCCTCCAATGCCGGTCAGTTTGTCGGGTAACACAATGCGGAGCAGTGATGTCTTCTCTCGCAGGGCATTCTCGGGGATGACTCCTTCTGTTTCATTGTCATCTCGGGTGTTATCTCCTTTCAGCCAAGGCTGTTCTCCGAATATTCCGCTTACCGATACTTCTTTCAGGTTGAGCGACTGCAGGTTGTCCATGGAGTCGCGCATGAAATAGAAGTCCTGGCTGTTGATGCGTCCCGTAATCTTCAAGTTCCTCACCTGCGTGTAGTCCTTGTGGGCCGCGATGATGGAGTCTTTCAGGTGCCCTGCGGTGGAGTGGATGACGATGTACTGCCGTGTGTCGGCATCGTGGCTCACGAGGTCGCTCTCCCACGGCGTGATGCTTTCGCTGATGAGCGTCAGGGTATACTTTCCGGTGCTTTCCTTCTTGTCCACGCGGATGGAGAAGTTGTTCATCTTGCCGGAGACGTAGGTGAAGTCCTCGTCCCGGGTGAAGGTGTAGGCCACTCCGCCTATGGTGATGCTGAAGAGCGTGGTGCCGCCCTTCACGGTCTGCGGCACGACGATGGCCCGCCATTCGTCGCCGGTGCGGCTGGGTATGGTGGCAGTTTCTTCCACGTCGCCCGCCGGGGACACCGTGCCGTCGGACAGGTTGATGGTGGCCTCGCGCACCAGGCTGGTGGCCAGCACGGTCTTTTCGGTGGCCAGCCATTCGCCGGAAGCGAAGCCTTCGCCTTCCACGAGGGTCACGCGGGCATTGGCCATGCGGTGCTGCATGGGCAGGCGGATGACGCTGGTCGTGGGGGCCACGTCGGCCACCTTGCCCCACAGGAAGTCGCTGGCTTCGTAGCCGCCCATCTCTCCGTCCTCACTCTCCGTGCTCTGGTCGCGCTGCACGGTGAACGCGTAAGCCTCGATGCTTTCCGGCTCGCCGAAGGGGTAGTAGCCATACACGTCGATGTGGGTGTGCTTGTCTTTCCAATACAGGTCGTAGGCCGAGTTCCACGAATAGTCGGTCTCGTTGAACGTGTGGCGCACGTTGTCGCCCCGGTTGCCCGTGAGCTGGAGTGTGCCCGGTTCGTTGCCGTTGAAATCCACGATATAGACTCCCATCACGTCGCCGTCGCAGAAGCCGTTGTCGTTCACGCGCTTCCCGGGCAGCTGGTCAATCTCTCCGGAAAGGCTGATGAGGGCGTTGCCGTTGGCTACGGGGTCGTCTTCGAAGACATCATCGGAACAACCCGCGAGGGCAGCCAGCCCCGCGAGCATATAGGCATAAATGAATTGTCTGGTTTTCATATCCGATTGGGTTTAAAGTTGATTTTTATGAAGTGAAAAGCGCACAGGCAACCGGCGGGGCCGGCATGGGAAAGTATCGGTGCCCTGCCTGCCTGTTGCCTGAGGTTCGCTTTTCGGGGCTATTCTGCCGTGCCGCCATGGTCGATGCCGTCATCTTCCCACTGGTCGATGGTCACGTTGATGCCGTTGCTCGTCTTGTTCAGCACCACGGTGAAGCGGTGCCGCTTGCCGCCTTCGAAGGTGAATGCTTTCTGCAGGTTGAAGTCGCGCCCGTCCACGGTCACGGTGACAAGGTTGCCTTGTGCCACGCTTTGGGGCACGATGAGGGCTTTGTAACCGCCGTCCGCTTCCTGCAGCGGGGTCACGCTCGTGGTTTCGCCCGTGGCCGTGACGGTCGCAGTGGCGAGGTTGACCGTGGCGTGGGTCTTGATTCCGTTGATGCGCACGGACACATCGGCGGCGGCCAGGCTCTCTTGCGTGAAGCCGTTGCCGGGCACGACGGCGATGGACATCAGGCTCATCGCGTGGCGCGCCGTGATGCTGACGGCGGTTTCGGTCGGCGCCACGTCTTGGGTGGAGCCGACCAGCAGGTCGCCGGCTTTGTAGGCGGCTTCTGTGCTTTGGTCGGCACTGACGCTGACGGGCATGGCTGCCACGTCGCCTATGTAGGCCGTGTGGGGATAGTAGAGGTAAAAGTCGGCATGTGTGTTTTCGTCTTGCCAATAGACAGGCGCGTCGGGAGTCCACGTGCCGTCGTAGGTGAACCGCATGTTGTCAACCCAGTTGCCTTGGGACAGCAACGTGTTGGCCGTGCCGCCGGCCTTGCGGTTGACCACATAAATCCCGATGCGGTCGCCGGCCTCGAAGGCGTAGTCGGTGGCGCGCGTGTCGTTAATGCTTTCCATGACCGTATTGATGCGGATGGGAATCGGATTCGTCGATGTGGTGGGTGGTTCGGGCGGAACCGGTTGTTCTTCCTCGCCGGACGAACATGCGCACAACGTGAGCGTTGCGAGCAACAGGATGGGGATTTTTCTCGTTTTCTTCATGGCCGCATTGTTTTTCCGTTATCAGATATGCAAAGATAGGCAATATGGCTGCATAAAATCAAGTCCATAATGGTTCATTTGTGAAAATAATTTTGCCGCCTGTGCTTTCTACCTTATATATAGCGAGGATAAGGGGGGGAGGTGCCGTGCCGCGGAGCATTTTTTTTACGCGTTTTTGCCTTGCTTTCGTGAAAAATAGCTATTTTTGCAAACCTGAAAAAAGGATAATACATAAAAAGGTTATGATAAAAATCACTTTTCCCGATGGCTCGGTGCGCGAGTATGAGGCTGGCGTGACGGGCCTGCAGATAGCAGAGAGTATTTCCCAAAGGTTGGCACAGGACGTGCTGGCCTGCGGCGTGAACGGCGAGACGGTGGAACTGAACCGTCCCATCCATGAGGATGCCGCCGTGGTGTTGTACAAGTGGGACGACGCGGAGGCCAAGCATGCGTTTTGGCACACTTCCGCCCATCTGATGGCGGAAGCCCTGCAGGAACTCTATCCCGGCATCCAGTTCGGCATCGGGCCGGCCATAGAGAATGGCTTTTATTATGACGTGATGCCGCCCGAAGGCACAGTGATCCGCGAGGGCGACTTCGCGGCCATTGAGAAAAAAATGCTGGAACTGTCGCAGCGCAAGGAGGCCGTCGTGCGGGCGGAAATCTCGAAGACCGACGCGTTGAAGTTTTTCGGCGACCACGGTCAAACCTATAAAATGGAGTTGATAGAAGACCTGGAGGACGGGCATATCACGACTTATACGCAGGGCGCGTTCACCGACTTGTGCCGCGGCCCGCACTTGCTCAACACGGGTGCCATCAAGGCCGTGAAGGTGACCGCCGTGTCGTCCGCCTACTGGCGCGGCGACGAGAAGCGCCCGCAACTGACCCGCATCTATGGCATCTCGTTCCCGAAAAAGAAGATGCTTGATGAATATCTCGCCCTGCTGGAGGAAGCCAAGAAGCGCGACCACCGCAAGATCGGCAAGGAGATGGAGCTCTTCATGTTCTCCGAGCGGGTGGGCAAGGGCTTGCCCATGTGGCTCCCGAAGGGCACGGCCCTGCGCCTGCGTCTGGAAGACTTCCTGAAGAAAATCCAAAAGCGTTACGGATACCAGCAGGTGATGACCCCGCATATCGGCGGCAAGAACCTGTACGTGACTTCCGGGCACTATGCCCACTACGGCAAGGACTCGTTCCAGCCCATCCACACGCCGGAAGAAGGCGAGGAATACATGCTGAAGCCGATGAACTGCCCGCACCACTGCGAGATTTACGCTTGGAAACCCCGTTCGTACAAGGACTTGCCCCTGCGCATCGCGGAGTTCGGCACGGTGTACCGCTATGAGCAGAGCGGCGAGCTGCACGGGCTGACGCGCGTCCGCTCGTTCACGCAGGACGACGCCCATATTTTCTGCCGTCCCGACCAGGTGAAGGACGAATTCATCCGTGTGATGGAAATCATCCAAATCATCTTCAGCGCATTGGACTTCCAAAACTTCGAGGCGCAGATTTCCTTGCGCGACCCCAACGACAAGGAAAAGTACATCGGTTCGGACGAAGTGTGGGCCGAAGCCGAACAGGCCATCGTGGAAGCCTGCAAGGAAAAGGGGCTGAAAGCCAAGGTCGAATATGGCGAGGCGGCTTTCTACGGGCCGAAGCTCGACTTCATGGTGAAGGACGCCTTGGGACGCCGCTGGCAGCTGGGCACCATCCAGGTGGACTACAACCTGCCGGAACGCTTCAAGCTGGAATACACGGGCGAGGACAACCAGAAGCACCGCCCGGTGATGATCCACCGCGCACCGTTCGGCTCCATGGAACGCTTCTGCGCCGTGCTCATCGAGCACACCGCTGGGCACTTCCCCTTGTGGCTGACCCCCGACCAGGTGGCCATCCTGCCTATTTCGGAGAAATTCAACGACTACGCGAAGAAGCTGTGCGCCTATTTCGACGAACAGGACGTGCGCGCCATCGTGGACGACCGGAACGAGAAAATCGGCCGCAAAATCCGGGACAACGAGATGAAGCGCATTCCTTACATGTTGATTGTGGGCGAGAAAGAGGCTGCCGAGGGCACGGTTTCGGTGCGCAAACAGGGCGAAGGTGACCAAGGAAGCATGAAATTCGAAGATTTTGCAAAAAAAATCAACGAGGAAGTGCGCAGTATGACAAATAAGTATTAAATTTGCACCCGATTTTAACAACTTGGAGCGTTATAAACGACGGAAACAAACAGAAGAGCATAACATTTTTGCATGAAGAAAGACAATTTGAAAGAGCAATATCGTGTCAATGAACAGATACGTGTGCGCGAAGTCCGGATTGTGGGAGACAATATTGAATCCACAGTGGTGCCGACGGCCAAGGCGTTGCAGATGGCAGAAGCGCAAGGCGTGGATCTTGTGGAGATATCCCCGAATGCAGTCCCTCCTGTTTGTCGCCTGATCGACTACAGCAAGTTCCTCTACCAGCAGAAGAAGCGGCAGAAGGAAATGAAAGCCAAGCAGACGAAGGTGGACGTGAAGGAAATCCGCTTCGGCCCGCAGACGGACGACCACGATTATAATTTCAAGTTGAAGCATGCCCAAGGCTTCCTCTCGGAAGGCGACAAGGTGAAGGCATACGTGTTCTTCAAGGGGCGTAGCATCCTGTTCAAGGAGCAGGGCGAAGTGTTGCTGCTCAGGTTTGCCAACGACTTGGAGGAATACGGCAAGGTGGAGCAGATGCCCGTGCTGGAAGGCAAGCGCATGACCATCTTCATCGCGCCGAAGAAGAACGCGCAGCCTAAAAAAACGGCAGGCGGGACATTGGAAGAATCCCCGGCACCGAAGCCCGAAAGGAGCCAGCCCAAAGCCAACGCCCCGAAAGAGTACCAGGGGCCGCGCGTGGAAGGCGAGGATTGAAAAAAGGAGAAGAGTGTGCGTAACGCCTGGTATATGCGTTGCCACAGATTAAATAACAAATTAAAAAACAAACAAAATGCCAAAACAGAAAACTAATTCCGGTGCCAAAAAAAGATTCGTTCTTACCGGAACGGGTAAAGTGAAAAGACATCATGCTTATCACAGTCACATCTTGACGAAGAAGACGAAGAAGCAAAAGCGCAACTTGGTGCACGACACCACAGTGGTGACCGACAACCTGAAGCAGGTGCGCGACCTTCTCGTGCTGCGTTAATGGAAAAGTGAGGCGAGTATCAACAAAAGTTATTAACCGGATGTTTAGCCCGAAGTTCGTCCGTTGGAACAAGCAAGGAAAGGCGGATGGCGCTAACATTCAAAAAGGAAACAAATTATGCCAAGATCAGTAAATCATGTTGCTTCAAGAGCAAGGAGAAAGAAAATTTTGAAATTGACCCGTGGTTACTTCGGTGCGCGCAAGAACGTGTGGACCGTGGCCAAAAACACTTGGGAGAAGGGTCTGACATACGCTTACCGCGACCGCAAGAACAAGAAGCGCAACTTCCGCGCCCTGTGGATTCAGCGTATCAATGCCGCCGCCCGCATGGAAGGCATGTCTTATTCGCAGCTGATGGGTGCCCTGCACAAGGCCGGCATCGAAATCAACCGCAAGGTGCTTGCCGACCTGGCCATGAACCATCCCGAAGCTTTCAAGGCCGTGGTAGCCAAGGTAAAGTAAGGAAAAATATGTTCCGAGAGGGGAAGATAAAAGGTGTATTGCTTGGCAATGCACCTTTTTTTGGTTTACTTTGTAAATGAAAAAGTCCGTTAGGAGAAAAAGAGAGGATTTAAAAGCAATAGAAATGGAAAGAAAAATGAAGGATTATGCCATGCTGATGCTGAAAGGGATGGGCATGGGCGCAGCCGACGTGGTGCCCGGCGTGTCGGGCGGGACGATTGCTTTTATCGTGGGCATTTATGACGAGTTGATAAACTCCATCAAGAGCATCAACCTGCATGCCGGGCGTTTGTTGTGCAAGGGACGATTGAGGGAATTTTGGAAAACCATTAACGGGAACTTCCTGTTTTTCTTGCTTCTAGGTATCGGTATCAGCGTGTTTTCGTTGGCCAAACTGATTACTTATCTTTTGGAGACGGAACCGGTCTTGGTGTGGTCTTTCTTTTTTGGCTTGGTGTTGGCTTCCACTTGGTTCGTGTCAAAGGACATCAAGGAATGGAACTGGAAGACCGTGTCGGGATTTCTTGTGGGAGCAGTGGTGGCTTTCTATATCACTGTGGCCACGCCGACGGAGACTCCCACTCACTTGCTTTTCATTTTCTGCTGCGGTGTCATTGCCATTTGTGCCATGATTTTGCCGGGCATTTCGGGGAGTTTCATCCTTGTCTTGTTGGGAAAGTATTTCTATATCATGGAAGCTGTGAAGACCCTTGACCTCGTGGTGCTGGGGGTGTTTGCCGTGGGATGTTTCTTGGGCATCACCAGTTTCTCCCATGTCCTGTCCTACGCTTTGCGGAGGTTCCGTAACGTGACGCTGGCCGTGTTGTCCGGTTTCATGCTTGGGTCGTTGAACAAAGTATGGCCTTGGAAGGCGCAAGTGAAGGAACTGGTGGAGGGACAGACCATAGTGGTGGAACAGAACGTGCTTCCAGGCGAGAGTCTGACCGAAGGGATTGTATTAATGCTGGTAGGGTTCATATTGGTGTATGTTTTGGAGAAGATTTCCGCAAGAAAGGCTTGACAGGATGGACAGGAGGAAATATTTTTGGATTTTGGCACTGTTGTGCGCGTGTTCCCTGTTGCTCTTCTTGGGAGAGAGTTCCTTCCACACGCGCGGCGAGCCGCGCGAGGCTGTCGTGGCTTTGTCCATGCTCCAACAGGGCAATTGGGTGTTGCCCGTCAACAACGGGGTGGAACTGGCTTTCAAGCCGCCTTTCTTCCATTGGTGCATCGCGGCCATATCGGCGGTGGCTGGGGCGGTGAACGAATACACGGCGCGCATGCCGTCGGCTTTGGCCCTGATGGCCATGGTGCTAGTGGGGTATGTGTTTTTTGCCAAGCGGAGGGGCACGGAGGTGGCTTTCCTCGCGGCTTTGATTACCCTGACGAATTTCGAGGTGCATCGGGCCGGTGTGGCTTGCCGGGTGGACATGGTGCTGACAGCCATGATGGTCATCGCGCTCTACCAGTTGTATAAATGGGCGGAAAAGGACTTGAAGGGAGTGCCGGTGGTGGCCATCCTTTGCCTGGGCGCGGCGGCACTGACCAAAGGCCCTGTGGGCATTGCCCTTCCTTGTGCGGTGCCAGCGGTGTTCCTGTGGATTCGGGGGAAGGGTTTCTTTCGTGTGTTTTTTGCCTTCTTCGGGGTGGCTGTTGCTGCCTGCATCTTGCCCGCATTATGGTATGTGGCGGCCTACGCACAAGGGGGCGAGCGTTTTCTTGGCTTGGTGTTGGAAGAGAATGTCTATCGGTTGATGGGCAAGATGACATACGCTTCGCATGAGAACCCGGCTTGGTACAATGTGGTGACGGTGGTGGCCGGGTATGTGCCATATACCCTGTTGGTGTTGCTTTCCTTGTTTTTCCTGCATTATCGGAAACCCGTGGGCTGCTGGCGCACGTGGTGGGTGCGTTTCAAGGCTTACATCCGCGACATGGACGATGCACGGCTCTATGCACTCCTGAGCATCGCCATCATTTTCGTGTTCTATTGCATCCCAAAGAGCAAGCGTAGCGTGTATCTTTTGCCCATTTATCCGTTCATTGCATATTTCCTTGCGGAATATATCGTCTATTTGCGCCACCGGCATCTGAATGCCTTGCGTGTTTTTGGCAGCATCATGTCGGGGTTGTCCATACTCTTGCTTTTGGTCTTTATGGCAGTGCGTATGGATTGGGTGCCCGAGTCGTTGTTCGGCGACGGGCGACATGCGGCGGAGAACATCGCTTACATGCATGCGTTGAGTGATTTCCCGATGACGTTGCTGGCCGTCCTCATCGTGGCTTTGCCGGTCATGGCCGCTTGTTGGTATTTCAGGGTGCAACACAGGAATGCGGCCGACAACGGGATTATCTATGCTTGTATCGGTGTGATTTTTTCCATTTTCTTTGCATTGGATGGCGTGTATCAACCCACGGTGCTTAACGTGAAGTCGGACAAGGCCGTGGCGGAGCACATTGCCCGCATCGTTCCCGAAGGTCGGTTGTATTCGTTCCGCACCGATGTGGTGCCGGGCAACCGCATGCATCCTTTTACGGTGAATTTCTATTTAGGTGACCGCATGGTGCCTTTCGACTGTTTAGACCCGGGTGCGGAGGGCTATGTCTTCATGGGCGAGGATGCGGTGCCTGTTTTCGAGGAGCGATATGGGCGCGACTATACATTGGAGGAAGTGTATAATTCCAATCACCGTAGTTGTGACGACAAGCGGAACAATCGCCTGTATCGTTTCAGGCGGTTGGAGTGAATCTTTAGGACGTGGGAGATGGTCATGGCAACGAAGCAAACTTTTTTCACGTTTGTCCGTTTCGGGATGGTGGGCGTTTTTGCCACCGCGTTGCACTATGCCCTCTATTATCTCCTGCACTTGGTCATGGGAGCGAATGCCGCTTTCACGGTGGCCTATGTGCTATCGTTTGTGGCAAACTTCTACCTGACGTCGTATTTTACCTTCGGAACCTCACCGTCGTGGCACAGGTTGTGGGGCATGTGCGGGGCGCATGCGGTAAACTACCTGTTGCAGATGGGGCTGTTGAACTTTTTCTTGTGGGTGGAGGTGCCGGACGTATGGGCTCCCTTGCCGGTGTATGCCATTGCGGTGCCGGTAAATTTCATATTGGTGCGTTTTGTATTTACAAAAAAGGACAAATGACATGAAGGTGGATTTGGCTATTGTGGTGCCTTGTTACAATGAAGAAGAGGTGTTGAACGAAACGACCCGTCAGTTGACTGCTGTATTGGCGGACTTGGAGGTTGCCGGGAAAATCAAGGCAGGAAAAATTGTGTATGTGGATGATGGTTCACGCGACCGTACGTGGGAACTCATATGCAGTTTTGCGCGGCAGGACGGGAGGGTGTGCGGCTTGAAACTTGCACACAATGCCGGCCACCAACGGGCTTTGTGGGCCGGCATGGAGTGGGCGGCAGGGCATGCGGAGGCTGCCGTGTCCATCGATGCGGATTTGCAGGACGACGTGCAGGCCATCGGCGAGATGGTGGATGCTTGGCGCGGCGGGGCTGATGTGGTCTATGGAGTGCGGCAGGAGCGCAAGACGGATACTTTTTTCAAGAAACACACGGCACAGGCTTTCTATCGGTTGATGAACGCATTGGGTGGTGAAGTGGTCTATAACCACGCCGATTTCCGCCTGATGGACAAGCGGGCCTTGCAGGCATTGTTGGCCTATCCGGAGCGCAACCTGTTCTTGCGCGGCATGGTAGCTTCTTTGGGCTTCCGCACGGCCAAGGTCTATTACGACCGCAAGGAGCGCATGGCCGGCGAGTCGAAATATCCGCTTGGTAAGATGGTCAGTTTCGCTTTGGATGGCATCACTTCATTTTCCGTCCGTCCGCTTCGCTACATTGCCATGCTCGGTTTCCTGTTCATCCTGATAGCCGTGGTGGCCATTATCTATGGCGTCGTGGTTTATTGCCAGGGAAACACGATACCCGGTTGGACGTCTCTTTTGGTTTCCGTGTGGTTCATTGGTGGTTCTATCTTGTTGGCTTTGGGCATCATCGGGGAATATGTGGGCAAGATTTATAAAGAAGTGAAACGCCGCCCGCATTATTTCGTGGCGGAAGAGGCTGGGATGGATTGAGAATCCTCATTCACTTTCCATTCCTCCACCGTGCCCGTGGCGGAAGAGAAGCTTACACCTATTTTATATAGCTGGCGGCTGTCCGCAGAGTAGGGGCGGGCGTAGCCTTTTTCCTCTATCTGCGCCAACGCCTCGTCCGCCGTGCCGTCCAGCTTGAACTCGAAAATGTAGATGTAGTCCGGTGTCTCTACGATGCAGTCCACGCGCCCCTGGCTCTGTGCCTTCTCGGTATAGACGGTATAGACGCTGACGAGACGGAAAATGAGGTAGAACGTGTAGTGGAAATACCGCTCGCGTTCTCGTTCGTCCTCCTTGCGCCGCATGGTGTAGGGGATGCTGGAAAGGAATGACGTGAACAGCTCGCGCAGACGGTCTAGTTCACCTTTGCGCATGGCTAACACCGTGTCGCGGATCCAACCGTCCAGGCTTTCCTTGGGGTTCAGATAATTCGAAGCGACCAGCGACACGAATCCGTTCTTCACCTCGTTGTTCGGGAAGTCCAGCAGGAACGTGCCGAAATCCAAGTCATAGTCCTTGATGGTGAGATACCCGCTTTGGTAAATCATCGGGAGTGGGCGTTCCACGTCGGCCTTGTAGTCCACGAACTCCCTGGGGTCGTAATAGCGTCCCGTCAGCTCGTCCAGGTCTTCCTGCGTGTGGTTCAGCAGCCGTACCAGGTAGGTCGGCGTGCCGCTGGCAAACCAGTAGTCGCGCAGTTCCTTCATGGAGAAAGCGTTCAGCAGGCTGAACGGGTTATACACGTCCGTCAGGTTTCCGCTGAAGTGGTAACCATCGTAGCGGCGTTTCAGCATTTCCAGCATCCCGTCCGGCGTGGTGCGGTACTTCTTTGCCAGCGCGGCGATGGGCTCCGGGAAATATTGTTCCAGTTCCTCCTGTGTGATGCCGCACAGCGTCTCGTAGTCTTCCGACATGCTGATGTCCGCAGGCTGGTTGAACCCGCTGAACACGCTGACTTGCGAGAATTTCGTCACGCCGGTCAGCAGCACGAACTGCAGGTTGTCGTCCGCCGCCTTGAACACGGAATAGAATCCTTTCAGGATTTCACGGTGCCAGTCCTCCAGGGGCATGTCTTGTTCACCCACCTTTACTTTCAATTCCGTGTCGAGCACGTCGAGTATGGGCTTGTCGTATTCGTCAATCAATACCACGCATCTGCGGCCGTGGCGTCTGCGGGCCTGTGACAGCACGTAGGCGAACCGTTTTCCGATGTCGTTAAATTCCGTGTTGCAGCCGTATTCTTTCTCCCATGTGCTCACTGTACCTTTCAGAACATCCTCCAAAGTGCCGTGTGCCGTGAAGTTCGAACCGTTGAAGTCGATGTGGAACACAGGATACTCCGCCCATTCCGTCTCCAGCTTTTCCATGGCCAGCCCCTTGAACAGGTCTTTCTTCCCCTCGAAGTAGCATTTGAGGGTGGACACCAGTAGGCTCTTGCCGAAACGGCGGGGACGGCTGAGGAAATAGATTTTCCCATTTTTGACTAGGCGGTGTATCAGGTCGGTCTTGTCCACATACACGTAGCCGTCCTCTCTCAGGTGGCTGAAACTTTGGATACCTATCGGAAATTTCATCATGGCTTGTCGTTTTTGTTGATACAAAGAAACGATTTTATTTCGGGACAAACAAGTTTTTCAGCTTGGTTCACCGGGTATGGCATGGGATATTTTTGACAATTTCCTATTCCGCCACTTTCCATTCCTCCACCGTGCCCGTGGCGGAAGAGAAGCTCACGCCAATTTTGTATAGCTTGCGGCTGTCCGCAGAGTAAGGCCGGGCGTAGCCTTTCTCTTCAATCTGCGCCAACGCCTCGTCCGCCGTGCCGTCCAACTTGAACTCGAAGACATAGATGTAGTCCTGCGTTTCCACGATGCAGTCCACGCGGCCTTGGCTCTGCGCCTTTTCGGTATAGACAGTATAGACGCTGACGAGGCGGAAAATGAGGTAGAAGGTGTAGTGGAAGTACTGCTCGCGTTCTCGTTCGTCTTCCTTGCGCCGCATGGTGTAGGGGATGCTTGAAAGGAAAGACGTGAACAGCTCGCGGAGACGGTCAAGTTCATTGTGTTTTAATGCTTCCACCACGTCAATCACCCAGCTGCCCATGTTTTCCTTGGGCTTTAGGTAATCTGAAGCGACCAGCGAAACAAATCCGTTCTTCACCTCGTTGTTCGGGAAGTCCAACAGGAAGCGTCCATAAGTCAGGTCGTAATCCTTGATGGTAAGATACCCGCTTTGGTAAATCATCGGGAGTGGGCGTTCCACGTCGGCCTTGTAGTCCACGAACTCCCTGGGGTCGTAATAGCGTCCCGTCAGCTCGTCCAGCTCTTCCTGCGTGTGGTTCAGCAGTCGTACCAGGTAGGTCGGCGTACCGCTGGCAAACCAATAGTCGCGCAGTTCTTTTTTTGCAAAGGCGTTCAGCAGGCTGAATGGATTGTACACGTCCGTCAGGTTGCCGCTGAAGTGGTAACCATCGTAGCGGCGTTTCAGCATTTCCAGCATTCCTTCCGGCGTGGTGCGGTATTTCTTGGCCAACGTGGCGATGGGTTCCGGGAAATATCGTTCCAGCTCCTCCTGCGTGATGCCGCACAGCGTTTCATAATCTTCATCCATGCTGATGTCGCTGGGCTGGTTGAACCCGCTGAACACGCTGACCTGCGAGAATTTCGTCACGCCGGTCAGCAGCACGAACTGCAGGTCGTCGTCCGCCGCCTTGAACACGGAATAGAATCCTTTCAGGATTTCGCGGTGCCAGTCCTCCAAGGGCATGTCCTGTTCGCCCACCTTCACTTTCAGTCCCGTGTCAAGCACGTCAAGTATGGGCTTGTCGTATTCGTCAATCAACACCACACAACGGCGGCCATGGCGTTTGCGGGTCTGTGACAGCACGTAGGCGAAACGGTCGCCCACGGTGGCCGCCAGCGGGTTTTTGCCATAAACGGTTTCCCAAGTGGCGATATGATATTCTATTTTCTTCTCCAGGGTTCCTGGCTGGGTGAAGTTGTCCCCGTTGAAGTCGATGTGGAATACCGGATACTCCGCCCATTCCGTCTCCAGCCTTTCCATGGCCAGCCCCTTGAACAGGTCTTTCTTTCCCTCGAAGTAGCATTTGAGGGTGGACACCAGCAGGCTCTTGCCGAAACGGCGGGGACGGCTCAGAAAATAGATTTTCCCGTTTTTGACCAAGCGGTGTATCAGTTCGGTTTTGTCCACATACACGTAACCGTCCTCTCTCAAGTGGCTGAAACTTTGGATGCCTATCGGAAACTTCATCATGGCTTGTCGTTTTTATTGATACAAAGAAACGATTTTATTTCGAAATAAGCAAGTCTTTATGTGCTTTCTGCGGATGTCGGTTTTTTACATTTCCACCACCCGCCACCGGTTGCCGTAGCGCGTGTGCACTTTCTCCACTCCTGCCGCCGTGAGGGCTTGGGCAAAGCCGGCCAGGTTCAACCCGGCCACGCAGCCCGGTTGGTGCCGTTTCATGTGTTCGAACAGGTCGGGGAGCGACCACAGCCGGGCATCCTCGTCCGGACGTGCCGCACGGAAACAGCTGCCCAACAGTTCACTCGCGGGCGACACGCGGTAGAAGGCCGCGTTGTGCGCCTGCAGCCCGGCTTCCTCCTCATGGCTGAACCAATACCGTTCGCCGCGCTGCAGTTCCGCCTTCAGTTGGGCATACACCTGCGCGTGGTCGATGCCCGTGCTGTCGATGGGATGCTCCACGAGGACGCAGATGAAACGGCGGCTCCCGCTCGGGTCGGTGAGCAGCTCGCGGGAGTTGGACGTGCCGATGAAGGCGGCAATGCGGGGAAGGGCGCAGGCATGCCGCTGGTAGGCCTTCCGCAGGTTGAGGGCGGAGAGTTGCATGAGGTTCTTCAGCAACGGGTGCTTCCGCGCCGGGATGCGGTCGAACTCGTCCAGGTTGAGCAGCCCGGCCTCCACCAGCTGGCGTTCTATCTTCTCGGGGCGGGCCAGGTCGATGTTGTCCGAGTAATAGGCTTGCAACTCGGGCGGCATAATCGCACGGCAGAAAGTGGACTTCCCCATTCCCTGCGCGTCGCTGACCAGCAACGGCGCCACGCACTGGGCATGCAGGCCGTCGGAAAGCCCCGCCCACTGCGCCGCCACGCCGAGCATCCAGCGGTGGAAGGCCCGGATCCAAAGCACGTCAGCGGATACCCTCGCGGCCAGGTCGTGCAGGCGGTCGCGACCGTCCCAGCAGGGCAGGCCGTCGAAGTATTGCCGGAAAGGATGGTAGGCCTTCACGTGTGCGGAGTTGACCATGCGGGCCAGGTCGCGGTCCCAGCAGGCGATGCCCGCGCGGTGGGCTTCCACGCAGATGGCGTTCAGGTCGCGGGCCGTGGCGGGACGGAAGGCCGCGTCCCCCGCCTCACCCTTGTGGCGGAACTCCGTGGCTCCCGTCAGCCGGTTGAAGCGGAAGTCATAGCGGGCGTCGAGGAACCGCCCGAGCTTGTCCTCCAAATTTGCGGCGGGCGGGACGGTATCATCTTCCACGCCCTTTCCCGCAGGGCGTTCCATGATTTTTTCCTGTACGGGCACGGTGATGTTTTCCGCCTTCCGGGCGGCGACTTGTTTCCCCTTCCACCGCGTGACAGCGCGGCGGACAATCAGTTTGAGTTCCATTGGCATGAGTTTTTTGATGTTTTCCGCCTGCAAATATACAACATGAAAAAGCCTTTGTCAAGTCCCCCCGCCCGAACGGCTTGAAAATTCCGGATTGGCGCAAGCTTATGAACTGTCCCGCCCATCCGTCCTCTATACAGCAAGTTTCCGCCGTGAAGGGTTCACGGCTTCACATGCACTGAACCACAGTGAGTTGCTGTGAACCCTTTAGGCAGGAAGGGTTCACGCCCCGGCCGGAATGTTGACCGCAAGAAGAACTCCTCCGCCTCGCAGGAGGGCACTGAAAAAGTCCCCTCTCACGAAGATGTGCTATCGTAATGTAAATAAAAAGACGCATATTTGCTGTAAACGCAATGTTTTATACGCTATTTAGCTTGTTGCCGGTGCTTTTACTTGCATTTTGTTAGTGGTATTTTCAAATAATGGACTTTTTCAGTGCCCTCCCTCGCAGGGGAGGTGGGCCGAAGGGCCGGAGGGGTTTCCCATGCACTTTCACATCCGCATGGCGAACAGAAGAGTCGTCATGACTCCGAATGGCGAACAGAACGGCCATTATGGCCGCCGCATGGCAAACAAAAAGGCCATTACGCCCCGCATGACGAACAAGCGGAACCTTCCCACTTACCAAAAGATACTTACTTTCCAAATAGAAGATATACTTACTTGGCAAAGTAAGATATCTTATTTGCCCAAGTCAGTTATCTTACTTTGCCAAGTAGGTACTACTGTCTTCTCTAATCCCGCCGCGCCTTAGAGTTTGTTTAAATTTTGCTTTGGTCTATTTTGAGAATTGTTTCTGAGAATGTTTTTCTGATTTTATAAGGAGGATAGCGGGCTATCTGACGCATAAAATTGGGGAAACAGGCCTGAAACAAACTCAAAAGAGACCTGACATATCACCTTATTGGAAAATTTAAACAGGCTCTTAAAGTTCCAGCGAATTTTCCTTCAGCAAGAAGTCGTAAATGCTGATGGTTGTAATCCCGGATTCATCCCTCGTCACGGGGCTTTCTTCTCCGGTGACGATAATCTTCTTAAAGGAATCGTCCACGCGCAACAGAGACGCCCGTTCCTGCCTTATCTTCTCGTCGGATTCCATCCGGTAGGCCGATTGTATGTAATAACGCCTGCTCCCCAAGTTGCAGACAAAATCCACTTCAAGGCTGGAACGGTGCTGCTTCCCGTCCTCGCCTCTATGGATGACAGGGACAACGCCCACATCCACATTGAAGCCTCGCATCCGCAGTTCGTTGTAAACCATGTTCTCCATCAGGTGGCTCTTCTCCGACTGGCGGAAGTTGATACGCGCGTTGCGCAGCCCCAAGTCCATGAAGTAATACTTGTAGGGGGAATTGATGTAGCGTTTCCCTTTGATGTCGTAGCGGGTGGACTTCTCTATCAGGAAGGAATCGCAGAGGTA
>CALULT010000028.1 GCA_944321565.1 uncultured Paraprevotella sp.
GGCCTCATGCGCTACCTGTCCAAGTTCTTCACGCAGGAGAATTTGGAGAGGGTGACGAAGATGTACCATCTTGGCAGCACCCGTAGGGGCGAGATTATCTACCCGCAGATAGACCGTGGCGGAATGTGCCGAACTGGCAAGGTCATGGCTTACGGCGATGATGGCCACCGAATCAAGCGGAGCGAATGCGATGCCGTGGATTGGCTTCATGCCCGGCTGATGAGGCAGCAAGGCAAGGCCGCGTCCGACTACCATTTGCGGCAATGCCTGTTTGGCGAACATCTTCTTCCAAAGCGTCCGGACACCATCGTGTGTGTCGTGGAGGGCGAGAAGTCGGCGGTTATCGCTTCGCTTGTGTTCCCGCAATATGTGTGGGTGGCCACGGGCGGGAAATATGGCCTTTCTCCGAGAATGTGCAAGTCATTGGCCGGGCGGGACGTGTTGGTTTATGCGGACGCGGATGCCGTGGGTGAATGGGGCGAAAAAATCCAATCGCTTACCTTTTGCCGGAGCATCCATCTGTCCGATTGGGCTAAGGATGAACCGCAGGGCAGTAAGCGTGACATCTCCGACCTCATTATGAATGAGCGCAAGCCGCTCGGCAAGCCAACCACGATAGGCGACATTTGCCAATGGATGGCGGAATTGGGCATACCGAAAGGACGTATCACTTTTAATATTTGATGCTATGGGAGTAGAAAGAGAATTGGCAAGTGTAACCCCCGGATAGAGTTTACTCTTTTGGCGGTGAACGAGCAAAAACAACTATTTTATTAACCATTTAATTTTTTTGACTATGGAAGAGATTAAGAAAAACGGATTGGAAAGGGTGGTTAATCGCCACCGGGACAATGTGGGCAAAATTCAGTCCATCGTAACTAACATGGTTGAAGTCGGTTTTGACTTCGCTACGGAAGAATTGAGGGACTTGTCTTCTTCGCGTGACAAGTTGCACAAACAAGCAGAGGCAATGGCCAAGAAAGAATCCTCACGTCTGAAAATCACATTCCGGCGTAATGCTGACTATGTTGAAACCTTGGAGCATCTTAACCATGCCATACGTGAGAATGCGCAGGCGTTGAGCTGGGTGTTGTTGTATCACACGCAGACCCCGCTGGAGGTTTCAGCGTTTGAAGTGACGGATGGCGTGGTACGCCTTTCTTCCCGTTGGCTGGAGGAAAAGGAACAGGAATACACCATCCTGCCCACAGACCGCAGGGAACAGGCTAAACGGCTCGTGAATAATGTCCGGCAAGCCATTGAGGAACTCAACGCATTTGTCGCCGACAACCGCTTTTTTGGCAAGGGCATTTCTTCATCGGACGATGACCGCAGGTGCTTGTGCTGGATTGACGGGAACGGAGATTTTCACGAAGAAACGGAAAATTATGAATTTATCTAAGGGGATAGAAGTATGACGAACGAGGAAAGAAGAATGTTTGAAGCTTTCCAGCGGAAGCTGAACGAAAACCCGGTCAACAGGTTGAATTTCTTTGCCGGGGTAAGAGAAAAGTGTTTGGTGGCAAACAATCCATACGAGCAATGGGTGTTGCAATCGGAGTACGAGAACGAGGCCATTTGCAAGCATCTCGGCATTGAGTACCACAAAGAGGACTTTGCGGTGTCAGGTGAGGAACTTGCCAAGGAATGGGCGAGCGGCTTGCCTGATATGGATTAACAAGTGAATCCGGACGGGCTTGCCTTGTGGAGAACCCGTCCGGTTATCTGTAAACAACAGGATTTTAACAGAATGAGATATGAAGTTTGAAAAAGGAAAATCAGGAAACCCCAAAGGCAGACCGAAAGGGGCAAAGGGGAAAGCCACGACCGACCTAAAAACGTGGGTGGCAGAAATCCTTGACGGCGGGCGTGAAAAGTTTGAAAAAGCTTTGAACTGTGTGCCGCCACAGGATTATATCAAAACATTCATGGGGTTGCTCAACTATTCGCTCCCCAAGCTGCAAAGCATGTCGCCGGGTGAAATGCTCGATGCGGAATTCAAGAAGCTGGAGGAGCTTTTAGAGAACGCATCCGATGAAGTGCTGGATAAGATTGTTGAACGTATAAACAGACTGAAAGATGAGGCAGGAAGAACGAAAGCGGAAGATTAACGCCATACTTGGCGAGGTGCGAGCAAACAAGCCGTGTTACTTCATTCTGTACACGGTGCAAGACGGTGAAATCATCATCCTTGACGGTCATAAGAGTTACCCCACGGATGACGGCAATCATCCTGATTTGATTTGGGGCGATGCCATGGCGGAACTCCGGCCTAATGAGGAAGTAATCGCCAAGTTTGAGAAAGACGGGATAGGTTGGGACAAGGCCAATGAAATCAGGGAGCGGCTTCTAAGCGAAAACCAATAAGGAGGATTAACGGGAAATAAGGAAGTCGCTCGAATGGGCGTAAAATCCAAAAAGAAATCGTATCTTTGTGCCGAAATGCCATAAGGTATTTTTAATCGCAATGAAGGTCGTTTTGCCAAGTGTGGCAAGCGGCCTTTTTTGCCACCTCATATCGCTATAATCCGAATGAAGTCGCATTTTAGTCGCACGAAAGCATAGAGGTAATTTTGCAACTATCTAATTATCTGCTGGTTGCCAATCTATAATGTACCCCCGCCGGGAATCGAACCCGGATTGGCGGTTTAGGAAACCGTAGTTCTATCCATTGAACTACAGGGGCATCTCGGTCTTCAATTTGCAAAGTTAATGGTTTCTGTTGAAAAAGGCGAGTGGTTAACAGAAAACTTTTTGATGAAAGCGTTTTTTTATGAATGAGGAAGCTGTTTTATTTATAGGAGTAGCATGGACTGTTTCTTTTGTGGGGGGATTGTAAAAAGACGGGGAGTGCATATCTGGCAGAAATTTTCAAAAAGCGTACTAAAAAAGGCTAGGTCTCGCGACTTCGCCTTTTTTGAAAGAACGTCCGTAATTCTAATATTTTGGGAATCAAATGCGTACTAACGTCCCGATATCCTCGCCTTCCATCACCCGTTTCAGGTTGCCATAGACATCCATGTTGAAGACATAGATGGGCAGGTTGTTTTCCTTGCACATGGTAGTGGCAGTGAGATCCATCACTTTCAGGCCGCGGTTGTAAATCTCGTCGTAAGTGATTTCCTTGAACTTGGTGGCCGTGGGGTCTTTCTCGGGATCGGCCGTATAAACCCCGTCCACGCGAGTGCCTTTGAGCATCACGTCGGCCTCTATCTCGATGCCGCGCAACGAAGAACCCGTGTCCGTGGTGAAATAAGGATTGCCCGTGCCCGCGCTCATGATGACCACCTCGCCGGCCTCCAGGCATTCGATGGCCTTCCACTTGCTGTAGAACTCACCTATCGGTTCCATGCGGATGGCCGTCAACACACGGCTCTTCACACCAATAGCCCCCAGCGCACTGCTCAATCCGAGGGAATTGATGACCGTGGCACACATGCCCATTTGGTCGCCCTTCACGCGGTCGAAACCCTTCCCGGCCCCGCTCAACCCGCGGAAGATGTTGCCGCCGCCGATGACGATGCCGACCTGCACTCCCATGTCGTGCACCTCCTTGATTTGCTGTGCATACTCGGCCAGACGCTTTTCGTCGATGCCGTAACGCTGTTCGCCCATAAGGCTCTCCCCGCTCAGCTTGAGGAGAATCCGTTTGAATTTAACCATAATGATATACTTTTTTCTGCTTGTCTCAAACTTCCAATGCCGGGCCATCCCCGTCCGCAGGCAACAGGAAACGCACTTCCTTGAAGGCGTAACGGCGCAATCGGCCTTCCCTGTCCGCCAGAAGCAGATGTCCCGAAGGCTCCACGCCCCGGATTTCCGCCTCGAAAATTCCCCCGCCGTCCTCGTAAGCATGGAAACCCGCGCGCCGGTAGAGGCGTTCCGCATAACGCCGCGCGATGCCGTCTTCCCCGCCTGTGCCGACAGCACGGAAATTCTCTTTGAAACGCCGGACAATCCCGGCCAGGATGAACACCGTCTCGTGCACCATCCCCGTAATCTGCCGCAGCGACACGGGATTGGGCGCATCGCCCCTGAACTCCGTCTGGTTCACGTTCAGCCCCACGCCGACGACGCACTCCTCGATGCACTTCCCCTGCAGGGCATTCTCGATGAGCATGCCACACACCTTGCGGTCGTGCCAATAGATGTCGTTCGGCCACTTGATGCTGAATCCCTCCGCATACCCCGAAAGCGTCTCGCAGACCGCCAAGGCGATAGCCTGCGAAAGGACAAACTGCCGAAGGGCTTCCACGCCGCGCGGATGGCACTTCAGGCTGAAAAGCAGATTGCTGCCCGCCTCGGATTCCCACACATGCCCGGCTTGCCCGCGCCCCGCCGTCTGGAACTCGGCCGTGACCAGCGTCATTTCCTTCGGACAGACCGGACGGTAATGTTTCAGGAAATTATTGGTGGAATCAACGGATGCGAGCCGCACCCATTCGAACCACGGCGAATCGTCCAATGTATAAAGTGAATTTTCCATATCTGCTTCCTTTTTCAACAACCATTCAGCACAATGACGGGCGGAAGGCATCCTCGAAATGTTCAACCCTCGCCCCGCCCTCTCCGGCCACAACCGTGACGAGGTCGAAACGCACCGGGAGGTCGAGGGCATAACGGCGCACGTAGGCATCCGCCACACTGACGATGTGGCGCATCTTCTCGGGTGTGAGTGCCTCTTCCGGATTGCCGTAAAGCGTATTCCGGCGGGTTTTCACTTCCACAAAGACCAAAGTGCGGGCCTTTTCCGCCACGATGTCCACTTCCCAACGGCCGCACCGCCAGTTGCGATGACGGATGGCATAGCCCTTCGCCAACAAGTGCGCCACGGCCAAGTCCTCGCCATACAGCCCCAGTTCGTTATGCTCCGCCATGCCTCTATTCCTTTATTCGCCTACGCCAAAGCCTCAACGGTTCAACCGCCAGGTGAACCCGTCCTTGGTGTCCTTCACCTCGAAACCCAGCGCGGCCAGGTTGTCGCGAATCTTGTCGCTCGTGGCCCAATCCTTGTTGGCCTTGGCTGCCATGCGCTGCTCCAGCAACATGTCCACCACCTTGCCAAAGGCTTCTTCGCGCGCCCCTTCGTTGCCGCCCTCTTCTTTCAGGCCGAGAATATCGAAGGCGAAAGTGCGGAACACGTCCGCCAACGCTTCCAATGCCTCGCGCCCGATAGTGGCTTTCCTGTCGATGACCGAATTGATGACGCGGCAAGCATCAAACAAGTGGCTGATGACGATGGGCGAGTTCAGGTCGTCGTTCATGGCCTCATAGCATTTGGCACGCAACTCGTCCACGTAGGCCATGCCCACGCTGCCCTCGCCGTCCGCCGGCACGATGCGTTTCAAGTTGGCCACGCCCTCCATCAGCCGCGCCAGCCCCTTCTCGCTGGCCTGCAAGGCCTCGTTGCTGAAGTCCACCGTGCTGCGGTAGTGTGCCTGGAGAATGAAGAAACGGATGGTCATCGGGCTGTAGGCCTGCGCCAGGCTCTCGTGTTCACCCGAAAAGAACTGCGCCAACGTGATGAAGTTGCCCAAGCTCTTCCCCATCTTCTGCCCGTTGATGGTAATCATGTTGTTGTGCATCCAGTAGCGCACCATGTCGCTGCCCTGGCTGGCCACGGCCTGCGCGATCTCGCACTCATGGTGCGGGAAGACGAGGTCCATGCCGCCGCCGTGTATGTCGAAATGCTCGCCCAAGTACTTGCGCCCCATGGCCGTGCACTCACAGTGCCAACCGGGAAAACCGTCGCTCCACGGGCTGGGCCAGCGCATGATGTGTTCGGGCTGCGCACGTTTCCACAGGGCGAAGTCCACTTGGTTGCGTTTTTCGCCCACACCGTCCAGTTCGCGGGAATTGTTAATGACATCCTCCAAGTTGCGCCCCGAGAGTTTGCCGTAATGGTACTTCTTGTTGTATTTCTCCACATCGAAATACACACTGCCTTGGCTCTCATAGGCAAAGCCGTTGGCCAGGATTTGCTTCACCAGCTCAATTTGCTCGATGATGTGCCCCGACGCGCACGGCTCGATGCTGGGCGGCAGGACGTTAAGTTCCTGCATGGCCGCATGGAAACGGTTGGTGTAGTATTGCGCCACCTCCATCGGCTCCAGCTGCTCCAGCCGCGCCTTTTTGGCAATTTTGTCCTCACCCTCGTCCGCATCATGTTCCAAATGCCCCACATCGGTGATGTTGCGCACGTAGCGCACCTTGTAACCAATGTGCCGCAGGTAGCGGAACAAAAGGTCGAAAGTGATGGCCGGGCGGGCATGCCCCAAATGGGCATCGCCATACACGGTCGGGCCGCACACATACATGCCGACACGTCCCGGCGTAATGGGTTCAAACTCTTCCTTCTTACGGGAAAGCGTATTGTAAATGCAAAGTTTCTGTTCCATAAATCCGAATGTTTAAATGTCCTTGGCTGGATATTCCGGGTCGTCGCCGTTCTCCCGGATGAGACGGAGCAAGCGTTCCACGGCCTCTTCCGCCGGGATGTTGCGCTCCACGCATGTCTTCTTTTTGTAAAGGCTCACCTTGCCCCGCGCCGCCCCCACGTAACCGTAGTCGGCATCGGCCATCTCGCCCGGGCCGTTGACGATGCAGCCCATGACGGCGATTTTCAAACCTTTCAGGTGGCTCGTGGCCGCCTTGATGCGGGCGAGGGTATCCTGCAGGTCATAGAGCGTCCGGCCGCAGCCGGGACAAGCAATGTACTCCGTCTTCGACGTGCGCAGGCGCGCGGCCTGCAGGATGCCGAAAGCCGTCGCGTCAATGTCGCGGTGATCCAATGTCCCGTTATTATACAAGTAAATGCCGTCGCAAAGCCCGTCGAAAAGCAACGCCCCCATGTCCGCCGCGCTCTCTATCTGGAAATCTTCCTTTTCTTCTTGGCTATGGGCATATTGCTGGAAGATGACGACCGGATTCTTCAGCCCTTCACGTGTCAGCTCATGGACGAGCGCGCGGTGCTCGCCCAAGCGGTTCCGGTGGCTGCTTTGGGAGATAATCACCACCTCGGGATGAAGCCTCAGGCAAGCGCGCACCTCTTCCGTCAACGCGCCGTAAGTCAGGAACAGGAATTTCAATTCCGCCCTGCAATTTCCCAAAAATGGCAGCATGTTGTAGGGAAAAGCCGGATAAGTGCCCGCCTCGCCCATCCACACATCGGCATCCACGATGTAGTTTGCATTCTCGCGCCTCCCGACACGCGGCAGGCTACGTCCGCAATAAATGTAATCGGGTAGGAAATCAGTCTGTGCCCGGAACTCCCTCATCCGCCCGCCTATGACCAGATCCATACGGTCGGCCACCACGACAGGCACGTTGTCCCCGCCGATATTGCCCACGGCCACCGTCGGCCTCCGCACGGGACGCAACCAGTCGAAACCTTCAGCCGCCATGCCGGGAATCATCATCGCCCCATCACGACGGGCGATGTAGTCCACCAGCTTGTGCGCCACGGGAATCTCGGCTTCTGGCGCCTCGCTCAACGACACGCGCACCGTGTCGCCCAGCCCGTCGGCCAACAACGCGCCGATGCCCACGGCACTCTTGATGCGCCCGTCCTCGCCGTTGCCGGCCTCGGTCACGCCCAAATGAAGAGGGAATGCCATGCCCTCGCGCTCCATCGCATCGACCAACAGGCGGACGCTCCGCACCATCACCACCGTGTTGCTGGCCTTGATGGATACCACCACATCCGTGAACCGCTCGCGGACGCAAATCCGCAAGAACTCCATGCAACTCTCCACGATGCCTTCGGGCGTGTCGCCGTAACGGCTCATGATGCGGTCAGAGAGCGACCCGTGGTTCACCCCGATACGGATGGCCGTGTGGTGCGCGCGGCAAATATTCAGGAAAGGCACAAAGCGCGCTTCCAGCCTCTCCAACTCCCCGGCATACTCCTCGTCGGTGTATTCCAAATGCTTGAACGTGCGAGCCGGGTCAACGTAGTTCCCCGGGTTGATGCGCACCTTCTCGGCATAGAGTGCCGCCACCTCGGCCACGCGCGGATTGAAATGCACATCGGCCACCAGCGGCACAGTGCACCCGGCAGCGCGCACCCCCGCATTGATGTTGCGCAGGTTCTCCGCCTCGCGCACCCCCTGCGTGGTCAGCCGGACGTATTCCCCGCCCGCCCCGGCGATGCGCAGCGTCTGGGCCACGCTCGCCTCGGTGTCCAGCGTGGACGTGTCCGTCATGCTCTGCAGCCGAATGGGATTCTTCCCCCCCAACGGTGTGCCACCGACCTGCACTTCCACGGTCTCCCTGCGGCGGTAATTGAACAAATCCATCATCCCCGCGACGTTAATTGCACTTAAACTTATACTGCACACCGGCCAATTCCGCATTGGCCTTCACGATTTTCTGCTTCAGCCCTTCCTTGTAGGCGGCCATGCGGGCGGACAGTTCCGCATCGGACAGCGACAACATCTGCGCGGCCAAGATGGCCGCGTTCTGCGCCCCGTTTACCCCAACAGTGGCCACCGGGATTCCGGGAGGCATCTGAATGATGGACAACATCGCGTCCAAGCCATCCAGCATGCCCTTGATGGGTACGCCGATGACGGGCAACACCGTGTTGGCGGCTATCACGCCCGGAAGGGCGGCCGCCATGCCCGCACCCGCGATAATCACTTTCACCCCGCGGCTTGCGGCCTCGCGGGCAAAAGCCTCCACCTCGGCGGGTGTGCGGTGCGCCGAGAGGGCATTCATTTCAAACGGAATTTCCATTTCATCGAAAAACTTAGCAGCTTTCTCCATCACCGGAAGATCCGACGTACTGCCCATGATGATACTTACGATTGGTTTCATGATTCGTATGTTTTTGTTTATTTGATTTTTCCTATTTCAAGTCAGCAAGATGCCGGCCAATCCACAAGCCGTGCCAACTAACGTGCCGGTTACTACCTGTGCCAAACTGTGCTGTCGGAGCAACATGCGCGCCGTGCCTACTGCCCCGGAGAACAACACCAAGACGCACAACCATCCCACGGGATTGAACACGAACAACACCGAATAAGCCAGCAAAGCCCCGATGATAGCTCCCGCACCCGCGCAATGCATGCTGATTTTCCACCATATATTCACCACGATACACACCGCTTGCACCAACAAGGCTGCCACCAGGATGCCGCACATGTAATGCGGCAGATGAAGACGAAACATTAAATGCAGACAAGCCGTGTAGGACAACATGAACATCACATAGGGGACAGCCCGCCGTTCACGTAATCGAAGCTGCATTGGTACCCATCCGTTCAGTTTCCGCCAAACAAACACGCACAGACGTGGCAAAGCGATGGTAAATATCCAAACCATTGAGAGCACCAACAGCTTATAAAACAAGGGTAACAAACTGAGGTAAGTGAACGTGAACAACGCCAAGAACCCCACTACCGGCATGTAATATGGCCTGGAAATGACCGACAACACGCGAGCTCCCATCATCAATGCCCTTTGTCCCGTCATCGCCTTAACCTTGCCACGGGAATGCCCAGTTGCTCGCGATATTTGGCCACCGTGCGCCGTGCAATGGGAAATCCCTTTTCGTTCAACATCGTTGTCAGAGTCTCGTCCGAAAGCGGCTTTTTCTTGTCCTCTGCTTCTATCAGCTCTTTCAACGCAGCTTGTATCTTCCGGGTCGCAATCTCCTGTCCGTCTTCTGTCACATAACCGTCACTAAAGAACCATTTCAGAGGATATGTGCCATAGCGCGTCTCCACATATTTACTGTTGGCCGCACGCGACACGGTGGAAATGTCCAATCCCGTGCGGTCGGCCACGTCTTTCAATATCATGGGACGGAGAAGCGTTTCGTCTCCTTCGAGGAAAAACGGGCGTTGCAAGTCGATGATGGCCTGCATCACGGCCGTCAGTGTCCTGCGTCGCAACTTAATGGCTTCAATGAATCCTTGTGCCTTTTCAATTTTCTGGCGCGTATATTGCAGGGCTTCACGTTCTGCGCGTCCCATCTTTGCCTTTCCTTTGTCCGCCAGGTCCATAATTTCCATAAACGAAGGACTGATGCGCAGTTCTGGCACATCGCCTTTGTTAAAAGATAAGGTGATGTTGCCATCGTCGTCCGTCTCCACCCGGAAATCCGGCACGACCTGCTGCCAATTATGTCCCGCCACTTCACCCATCGCGCTTCCCGGACGCGGATTGAGCCGCTTCAAATCGCGCTGCAAACGTTCGGCTTCCCCTTCTGTCAGGTGCAAACGTTGGCGAATCTTGTCCCAACGCTTGTGTGTGAACTCATCGAACATCTTGTCGATGATTTCATATTCTTGCTGTTTAAGGCGTGTACCCCATTTTTCATCTCGTCGGATTTGCAACAACAGGCACTCCCGCAGGTCGCGCGCTCCAATACCCGGCGGGTCGAAACGCTGCAGTTTGGTCAACACGGTCTCCAATTCGGCCTCCGAAGTTTGCACTCCATTGTATATTTCCAATTCATCGGCAATCGTAGAAAGCTTTTTCTTCAACAAGCCATCACTTTCCAACGAGCCGATGAGATATGCCATCAAATCTTTCTCATGCGGCGTGAGGTCGCATTCGTTCATCTGTTCCGTCATCTGCTCGTAAAACGAGGTGGTGTCACCATATTCCATCGTTTCGGGTCTGCCCTTCCCCCCCTTGTCCTGCAAAAGGTAGTCCGGCACATCGTCCGGCGAGCGGTAGTCGTCCATTGCCTGGCGCACGTCTGCCGGACGGTAGTCGTCTATGGGCAGTCCGCCATCCTCGCCTTCCAAATCCCCGCCATCGGCTGCCGCGTCATACAAGTCCTCCTCCCGGGATTCATTTTCATCGGGAGTGCCTAGACGCTCTTCCAGCGCACCGTTGTCTATCATTTCGTTTTTTACCCGTTGTTCCAATTCCGACACGGGCATTTCCAACAACCGCACCTGCAACACTTGCTGCGGTGAAAGGGTCTGCACCTGTTGCAAAGCCTGGGATTGGACTAATTTCTGAGCCATAACATCACAAACTGAAAAAAGTTTCCACATGCAAAGTTAGCGCACGGCAAGGGAAATGCCAAATTTATCCGGCTTTTTCCCCTGCGCATGTTTTAGAAACGTCTTGAAATTCCTCAAAATCCTTATTCCGTCAATAACGCATAATCCAACTGTTTTTTCTCCAGGTTAGCTCTTGCCACCCTGATTTTCACGGCATCGCCCAACGAGTAGCGATGATGGCGTTTGCGTCCCACCAGGCAATAGTTGCGCTCGTCGAACTCATAATAATCATCACCCAAGTCACGGATGGGCACCATGCCTTCGCACTTGTTTTCATTGACTTCCACATACAAGCCAAATTCTGTCACGCCGCTGATAGTCCCATCGAACACTTGCCCCAGCTTGTCACTCATGAACTCCACTTGCTTATATTTAATGCTAGCCCTTTCGGCTGTGGCCGCCAGCTGTTCCATTGCACTACAATGTTCACAAAGTTCTTCATACTTAGCCTGGCTCGCGCTTCTTCCACCATCGGCATAACGGGTTAGCAGGCGGTGTACCATCACATCGGGATAACGGCGGATGGGCGAAGTGAAATGCGTATAATAATCAAAAGCCAAACCGTAGTGCCCGATGTTGTAAGTACTGTAACGTGCCTTCATCATGGCTCGGAGCGACACAGTCTCAATGAGGTTTTGTTCTTTCTTTCCGTGAACTTCGGTGAGCAAACGGTTCAACCCCTTGGCTATCTCTTCTTTTGAGCCGGTAGGACGCAACTTGTAGCCGAACTTGACGATAAATTCGCTCAGGTTTCTCAACTTATCGGGATCGGGCTGGTCATGGATACGGTAAGGAAGCGTTTTCGGCTTGCGGTTCTTTGCCACCTTTCCTACACTTTCCGCCACCGTGCGGTTGGCCAGCAACATGAATTCCTCCACCAGCTTGTTCGCGTCCTTGGCGACTTTGAAATACACCCCGATGGGTTTCCCCTTCTCGTCTATGTCGAAACGCACCTCCTCACGGTCGAAGTTGATGGCCCCATTCTCAAAACGCCGCGCCCTGAGCCGCTTGGCCAGCCGGTTCAGCGTAATCAGTTCCGTGGCGAATTGCTCGGCGGGAAGCACGTCTGGGCCGCTGAAGTTCGGGTCGGCCGCATGGTCGCCCGGCTTGCGATAATCCTCGGGAGAAGCTTCATGATGGTCTTCCAACACTTTCTGCACCTCTTCATACGTGAAACGGCGGTCGCTCTTGATGACGGTATGTGCCAAATGCCAGTCCTTCACCACGGCATCGTCATCCAGCTTGAAGACCACGCTGTAAGTCAGTTTCTCTTCATTGGGTCGCAACGAACAGATGAAGTTGCACAAGCGTTCGGGCAACATCGGCACCGTGCGGTCCACCAAATATACACTCGTGGCGCGCTTCACCGCTTCTTTATCTATGATGCTGCCTTCCTTGACGTAATGCGACACATCCGCAATATGCACCCCGACTTCCCAAAAACCGTCCTCCGTCTTACGGATGGAAAGGGCGTCGTCAAAGTCCTTGGCATCGCGCGGGTCGATGGTGAACGTCGTCACCGCGCGCATGTCCTCGCGCCGCCCGATTTCCTCGGGAGTGATGCCCGGTTCTATCTTGTCGGCTTCTTTCTCCACCTCTTTCGGATAGGAATAAGGCAACCCGTACTCAGCCAAGATGGCATGCATCTCAGTCGTGTTTTCCCCGCTCTTACCCAGGATGTCCACGACCTTGCCGATGGGATTCTTGGCAGAATCCGGCCATTCGGTGATTTTCACCACAGCCTTATCCCCGTTCTTCCCCCCATGCAGGGCACCCTTGGGAATAAAAATATCGTTAGCCAGCGTCCGGTTCTCTGTCACCAAAAAGGCGAAATCCTTCCTTACTTCCAACCGGCCGACAAACGTCTTGTCGCTCCGCTTCAGGATTTCCACCACCTGGGCTTCGCGCAGATGATGTTTCCGCCGCGCCAAAAGGCTGACCTTCACCTTGTCCCCGTCCATGGCATGCAAGGAATTGCGCTCTGCCACAAACACCGGTTCCCCGCCTTCCAAGGGTGAAACCGTATTCTTGCCGTTTGCTTTTCTGTTGAATATCGCCTCGAAGACCTGCCCGGTCGTGTTCAATTGGAAATGCAAACTGCCGGCCTCCTTGATGTAGTCGTCCTTTGTCAAATCTTCCAGCAAGTCCATACAAAGCAGTTTGGACGGATGTGTGGTCAGTTTTAATTCCGAAAAAATGCGTTTGATATCGTAAACCTCGGATGGATTGCGCTGGAAAAGTTCCATCAACATCTTTGCCAGCTCTTTTTTCTTCAGGCGTTTTCCACCTTTTTTCCCTGTTTTTCCCATAAATACGTGCTTTAGAGGTTCGTGACCTGTAATCTTCTTGCAAGTTAAGCATATTTATCCATTCTAACGTCCTTTTCTATCTTATTTTTTCTGAAAATGCTTATCTTTGCAGCTCCATAGCCCTAAAAAACAAAATGGAAAAGTCCAAACGGGAAAAAGAAATCTATAAAGTGACGTGGACGGGAAGTTTCGTCAACTTCATATTGGTCGTGTTCAAATTCTTGGCCGGCATCATGGGGCATAGTGCGGCCATGATAGCCGATGCGGTGCACTCGTTGTCCGACTTCGCCACCGACATCGTCGTGCTCGTTTTTACCCGCATCTCCAACAAACCTCAGGACAAAAGTCATGACTACGGGCACGGGAAATACGAGACATTAGCCACGGCCATCATCGGCATCGCCCTGTTTGCCGTGGGCGTGGGAATATGCTGGAACGGATTATTGGCCATTCAAACCGTATGGAAAGGCGGTACGCTTCCCCCTCCGGGCATGCTGGCTTTTTGGGGAGCCATCATTTCCATCGTTTCAAAAGAATTGCTTTACCGTTATACCATCCGCATAGGGCGGAAAGTCAATTCCAACGCAGTCATCGCCAATGCTTGGCACCACCGCAGCGATGCCCTCTCGTCCATCGGAACAGCCATCGGCATTGGAGGCGCGATATGGCTGGGAGAGTCATGGCGTGTGCTCGACCCCATGGCGGCAGTGGCCGTCAGCTTCTTCATAGTCAAAGTGGCCGTGCAACTGCTGAAACCTTGCATCGAAGAACTGACAGAAAAGTCTTTACCCGACGAAATAGAACAACAAATTTGCCGCATCGTGGAAAACACGCCCGACGTGACAGCCCTCCACAACCTGCGCACCCGTCGTATCGGGAACCATTACGCCATAGAGATGCACGTGCGCATGGACGGGCACCTGACGCTATACGAAGCGCACGACAAAGCATCGGCCATCGAGAAAAAAGTGAAGGAAATGTTCGGGCCGGACACGCACGTGGGCATCCACGTGGAACCTATCAAGAAACCGGACGGCACTTACGGGTTATAATAACACAAGAAAGCAAGAAGCATGAAAATATTAGTGACGGGAGCCAGTGGCTTCATCGGCAGTTTTATCGTAGAAGAAGGCCTGAAGCGCGGACATCAAGTCTGGGCCGGCATGCGGAATACCAGCAGTAAGAAGTACCTGACCGACCCAAAAACAAAATTTGCAGAACTGGACTTCGCGCATCCGGAAATCTTGCGGGCGCAAATGGCCGCATACAAAGCCGATTTCGGCGGATGGGAGATTATCGTCCATGCGGCCGGAGCCACCAAATGCCTCCATCGCGAAGATTTCTTCCGCACCAACACTGAAGGGACGCGGCATTTCGTGGACATGCTCAAGGAACTGGACATGGTGCCGCAGCGTTTCATTTTCATCAGTTCGCTTAGCGTTTTCGGAGCCATCCGGGAACAGCCCGTGCGCCAAGCCACTTCTGACAATCCTTGGATTTACGCCCCCATCCGGGAAACCGATACCCCGCACCCTAACACGGCATATGGTGAAAGCAAACTGGAAGCCGAACGATACATCAAATCCCTGGCAGGTTTCCCCTACGTCATCCTGCGCCCTACCGGTGTGTATGGCCCGAGGGAAAAAGACTATTTCGTCATGGCGCAAAGCATTCGGCAACACGTGGACTTCTGCGTGGGCTACCGTCCGCAGGAAATCACGTTCGTCTATGTGAAAGACCTTGTACAAGCCGTCTATGCCGCCATGGAAAAAGACGTGATGCGCCGAGAATTCTTCATCAGTGATGGCAGGATTTACCACAGTACGGAGTTCAGCGACCTGATTCGGGAAGCGTTGGGACATCCGTTCATGCTGCGCGTCAAGGCACCGGTGTGGTTTCTCCGCATCGTGTGTGCCGTAACCGGCCGCATGGCACAATGGCGGGGCAAGACGGCCACGTTGAATAACGACAAGTTCCATATCCTCTGCCAACGCAACTGGCAATGCGACATTGAACCGGCCATGAAAGAACTAGACTACAAACCCGAATTTCCGTTGGAAAGGGGCGTAAAAGAAACTATCGAATGGTATCAGAAGGAAGGATGGCTCTGACTTCGCGCCTCAGATGGCTCATCGGACGCGATGAACAACCGCACGGACTTTGGCCGATAGAATGGCTGGCCCTCGCCTACAACGCCATTACACTGCTATTCATGGCCATATTATGGCCGCGTATGGACCACCCCCAAACCATGCTGGCCGACCGTGCCTATATCCTTGCCGCCACATTCCTGATGTGGGGCATCTATACCTTGTGGCCCCGGCGACTGATGACGTTTGTCCGCATCACGGTACAGATGTGCCTGCTCTGCTACTGGTATCCGGACACCTACGAGTTCAACAGC
Organism: uncultured Paraprevotella sp.; assembly: GCA_944321565.1. Classification (GTDB taxonomy): domain Bacteria; phylum Bacteroidota; class Bacteroidia; order Bacteroidales; family Bacteroidaceae; genus Paraprevotella. Next base: position 15,735 of record CALULT010000028.1, read on the forward strand.
ACGTTGCCCAACCTGGACCACATCTTCGCGCGATGGGACACTGTATTGTTCAGTTGCCAGCCCGCATTGGAGTTCTACCGCCTTTGCCCGTGGCCTTGGTTCTGCGAAGCTGTCAACATGGGCTATTTTTCCTACTACCCGATGATTGTCGTAGTCATGGTGTTTTTCTTCCTCTGCAGGAACAAGCACTATGTGGAAGCGTCTTTCACCGTACTGTGCTCGTTCTTCCTCTATTACCTTATATATATAGTGTTGCCCGTTGCCGGCCCGCAGTTCTATTTTTGGGCTGTCCAGTCCGAAGTCATCGAAAGCGGGCAATTCCCGGCCTTGGGCACTTACTTCAGCCTGCACACCGAGATGCTCCCCACTCCGGGTGACCCCACGGGGCTGTTCTACCGCCTTGTTGAACAAGCCCAGGAAATGGGCGAACGCCCCACGGCGGCCTTCCCCTCCTCGCACATCGGCATCACGCTCATCCTCCTGTTGCTGGTCTATCCACAAAGCCGGCGGCTGTTCTACGTCCTGTTGCCTTTTGCCGTCCTGCTGGCCATGGCCACGGTTTATATCCAAGCCCACTACCTGGTGGATGCCATTGCCGGAGTGCTCACCGCCTATCCCGTATATCGCCTCAGCCGTTGGATTTTCCGGAAGGTGGAGGGGCGATATGCCTCACGGATTCCATCCGTGAAGCCGGAATAGCAGCCGCACGAAAAAAGTCACACGTCAATACTGGAACGAACTGCCGCCCACAAACTCGCGCAACAAGGAAGTCGGCGGGATTTCACTGTCGGACATGGGCACGAAGTAGCGCAAGAACTTGCGCAGGCGGTAAGCCTCGGAATATTCGGGCACGTTTTCGGGCACCAACTCCAACAAAGGCAAAGCCTGGTTGCGGATGACGGCCAGCTCGAACAGCAAGGCACTGTTGAACATCGCGTCGGCCTGCTCCTGGTAAGGGAAAATCCACTTGTCCTCCCCTGCCCGTACACTAGGCCAGCGGCGGATGGTGTCCAAAGCCGAATTGCCACGGTACTTGTAATCGCGAATAATGCGACGCAACAGGCGGTTGTCCGTTGTGGGAATGTAATTGTGCGTGTCTAACAAAATAGTCGTCATGGCCGACACGTAGATACGATATTTGTATTGATTCTCTATCTGCGCCGTCAGTTCGGGGTTCAGCCCATGGATACCTTCCAAAATCAGAATCATGTTTTCTTCCAGCCTAAGCTTCTTTCCACTCCTTTCCCGCATACCTTTTTGAAAATTATAATGCGGCAATTCCACCTCTTCACCTGCCAGCAAGGCCTGCAACTGGTTGTTGAAAAGAGAAAGATCCAAAGCATAAAGCGACTCGAAGTCATACTCTCCATGCTCGTCTTTGGGCGTTTGGTCACGGTTCACGAAATAATCGTCCAGCGACACGGGATAGGGCTTCATGCCGTTGGCCATCAGCTGTATGGAAAGCCGCTTGCTGAACGTGGTCTTCCCGCTTGACGACGGGCCGGCAATCAATATCAGCTTCAGGTTGCGGCGCGACTGGATTTCATCGGCTATCTGCACGATTTTCTTCTCCTGCAAGGCTTCGGCCACGTTAATCAAATCCGTGGCATGCCCTTCCTGGCAGGCGCGGTTGAAGTCGCCCACCGTACTCAGTCCCACGATTTCCTGCCAATGATGATGCTCACGGAAGATTTCCAGCATTTTCTCCTGATGGACCATCTCTTCCAATTGCTCGGGATTCTTCCGCGAAGGGATGCGCAGGAGCAACCCGTCGTAATACTTCATCACGTCGAACACCTTCAGCCCGCCGGTGGAAGTCAGCAACGACCCGTAGAAATAATCTATCGTGTCGTCCAAACGGTAATAATGCGTATAAATAGAGCCGGAACTCTCCAGCAGCTTCACCTTACTTGTCATTCCCGCCTTGCGGAACATCTCGATGGCCTCCTCCGTAGGGCATTGGATGCGTCGGAACGGGATGTCCGCCGCCACAATTTCCTTCATCCGCCGCCAGATGGCCGTCACGTCATTCTCTTCCAGCGTCCGCCCAATGCGCAGGTCGCAATAATAACCACGAGCCACGGGAGTATCGATACGCAGTTCACAACCAGGGAACAGGTCGCGAACGGCTTTGACCAACACAAAAAACAACGAACGGGTGTAAGTGCGCATACCAGAAGGGGAGGTCACGTCGAGGAACTCCACATCCTTGTCGTTATAGAAACGATAATGCAGCCCTTCGACCTTGTTGTTGACTTTCGCGCTGACCGGGCCGTAAGGCATTTGCAGATTTAATGCCAGATAAGCGTCCCAAAGTGTGCTCCCCATGGGAATCTGAATGTTTTTTTTATTATTTTTGCAACGGATTTTGACCTCTTGTTCCATAGCTTCCGGGATTTTACAAACAACCCCTTAAAATTAGGCAATGGGACGGAAACGTCAAACAACCGTTCACTTATATTTCGAGAGCGTATGGTAGTTTTAGCATTTTTAAAACTTTTGGGATGCCTCGGCCTGCTGATGTACGGCACAAAGCTCATGGGCGACAGTCTCCAACAATTGGCTGGCGACCGGCTTCGCCACATCCTCGACTCGCTGACTACCAACCGCTTCACCTCGCTGCTCACCGGCGCATTGGTCACGGCCATGATACAGTCCTCCACAGCCGCCTCGCTGATGACCATCAGCTTTGTCCATGCCGGCATGCTTTCCTTCATGCAGGCCCTCCCCGTCCTGATGGGCGCGTCCGTGGGCAACACGCTCATCGCCTGGCTCATGGCCGCCGAGCTCAATTTCGGGTTCAGCAACTACATCTATCCTCTGATGCTGGTGGCCTTCCTGTTGGTGCAATACCGCAAGCGTCCGGCTTTGGGCGAGTCCGTCTTCGGCTTCTGCTTCATCCTGCTGAGCCTGGGGCTGCTTTGCCACCTGTATGACAGCATGACGCCCGCCGACCAGCACCTCGTGGCCGGTTACCTGGCCATGCCGGGCGAACATTACGGGGTTTACGTGCTGCTCCTGCTCGTCGGAGCTGCCGTCACCTTCGCCGTGCAGTCCTCGGCGGCCATCATGGCCACCTCGATGGTGCTTTGCTCCACGGGCGTATGGTCGGTCTATGCCGGCGCGGCCTTCATGCTGGGGGAAAACATCGGGCGCGCCGTGGCCACTTGGCAGGCCGCCTCTTCTGCGGGAACACCAGCCCGGCGCACGGCTTTCGGGCAATTGGCATTCAACCTCGTCGGCGTGGCGTGGATGTTCGCCGCCTTCCTTTATGTGATCGGTTTTTTGTGCGACTTCGTCCATTTCGACCCGACCCACGGACAGATTGCCCCCGACCACAACCTGGCTTACGTCTTGGCCGCTTTCCACACGGGGTTCAATCTTTGCAACGCGACCCTCTTCATCGGACTGACCAAACCTTTGGAACGGTGGGCCACGCAATGCATCAACAAGCCGGCAGGCAACGACGAAAAGGAAAGCGAGCTGCGCTTCATCACCAAAGGGCTGCTCGACACACCGGAAGAATCGGTCATGGAAGCCCGCAAGGAAATCATCAACTACACCGACACCGTGACCAAAATGTTCACCCAGACCCGCTACCTCTTCTCGGCCGACAACGAAACGGACTTCAAAAACATCTTCACGCTGGTGGAACACTATGAGGAAATCAGCGACGAGATGGAGACCGATATCGCAGGCTACCTGAACCGCATCACGGCCGAAGAGGACGTGCCGGAAAGCCTGCGCCCCGTCATCTGCGGCATGCTCCGCGAACTGGCGGAAATCGAAAGCATCGGCGACAGCTGCCACCACATCGCCCACACCGCACGGCGCAACTTCTACAGCAACCAGCCGCTCACGGAAACCCAACTGGAACACATCCACCAGATGTTCCAGCTCACGGAACAGGCACTGGAACAAATGCGCTCCATGCTCTTCTCCCGCAAAGCCCCCCGCGAAGCCTCCACGGCCTACTACATCGAAAAGGAAATCAACAACTACCGCAACCAATTGCGCAACCTCAACTTCGCCGACGTGAACCGCGGACTGTACAGTTACCAGACCGGTGCCATGTACATGGACATCATCAACGAGTGCGAACAGCTCTCCGACAGCATCATCAACGTCACGGAAGCCAGGATGGAGGCGCAAGGAGGATAAAGAGGCATGCCCCGACAAAAGGATATCTTTTGAATGAGCCACCTCCGCCCCGCAGGGGCTCGTCCCCCCTACAAGGTGGGACAGTTCATTCCTTCGGCTTCAACGGCAGACATTCAGGGCATGTAGAAACAGAAACTCTGCGTCACCCAATTATCTCAATTCATTTTTCTATATCATTTGCAGTATAGCCGAACAAAAATGGTTTGCGAAAAATCTTCCTGCTTCCGGGAAAAGAAAGGCTGTTCGTACGGACAGGGTGTGCATAGAGGATGCCCCCGCCGCACGGAATGAAAGTTTCAAGGCCTGAAACACCCAGTTCCAAGGCCTGAAACACCCAGTTCCAAAGGCCTGAAACACCCAGTTCCAAGGCCTGAAACACCCAGTTCCAAGTGCCTGAAACACCCAGTTCCAAGTGCCTGAAACACCCAGTTCCAAGTGCCTGAAACACCCAGCCTGATGCCTCTCTTCCTGTTTTTACAAGAAAAGTCCAAGAGGGAAACACCCCCTTGGACTTTTCTTATTCAAACTATGCAACGGTTATTTCGCCGTATCATCTCCCAAATCGGCACCTTCCTTGATGCGCTGCCCCAATGTCAGGTAAGCCACCGGAGCCGCCATGAAGATGGACGAGCATGTACCAATGACCACACCCAGAATCATGGCAAAAGCAAAACTGCGGATGCTGTCGCCGCCAAAGAAGAAGATGCAAAGCAACACTATCAATGTCGTCATGGACGTGTTGATAGTACGTGTCAACGTCGTATTCAAAGAGTCGTTGAACAAACGTTGCTTTTCACGCTTCGGATACAGCCGCAGGAACTCACGGATGCGGTCAAACACCACCACCTTGTCGTTGATGGAGTAACCGATTGCCGTCAGGATAGCACCGATAAACGTTTGGTCGATTTCCAACGAGAAGGGCACCCAACCCCAGCATATCGAATAAATGCCGATAATCAACAACGTGTCCACCGTCAAAGCCACCACGGCACCTACGGAGAAAGCCACGTTGCGGAAACGAAGCAGGATGTAGAGGAAGATGGCCACCAATGCCAACACCACTGAGATGATGGCACCGTATGTAATGTCTTCTGCGACCGAAGGCCCGACCTTTTCCGAACTGATAATAGATCCGCCCGCCCGCTCGTCACGGTTGATAAACGTTTCCAAATCCAAATTCGAAGCCAACAAGCCTCCGCCCTTCAACACCTCAAACAAAGTTGCCTCGATGTCGGAATCCACTTCCGTGCCTTCCTCGTCAATGCGGTAGTTCGTGGAGATACGTACGGTCTTATGGTCTGCCCCCAAAGCGATAACCTGCACGTTCGCGTCGCCAAACTTATCCTGCAACAGGCCGCGCACGGTTTCGGGTTCCACTTGCTGTTCGAACACCACCACGAAGTTACGTCCGCCCGTAAAGTCAATGCCCTTGCTCAGGCCACGCACCGCCAAGGATGCGATGCCGACCAACAACAAGATGCCGAACACGGAGAACGATTTCTTGTACATGCTCATGAACTTGTAATGCGTGTCGTGCAGGAACTTCCGCGAAATCTTCGTGGTAAACTGGAGGTGCAGCCACTTGTCCTTGTTCAGGAAGTGTTCATACACGATGCGGGTCAGGAACACAGCCGTAAAGAAGGACACTAAGATACCGATAATCAAAGTCGTGGCAAATCCGCGGATGGGGCCCGTACCGAAATTATACAGGATGACACCCGTAATGATAGACGTCAAGTTGGAGTCGAAGATGGCCGAGAAGGCATTGGAATAACCGTCGGCCAACGCCGTGCGCACCCCTTTGCCCGCACGGAGCTCTTCTTTCGTGCGTTCGTAAATCAACACGTTCGCGTCCACTGCCATACCCAATGAAAGCACCATACCGGCAATACCGGAAAGCGTCAAGGCAGCCTGGAACGAAGTGAGCACACCCAACGTGAAGAAGAAGTTCAACACCAAGGCACTGTTGGCCACCATGCCCGGGATGAACCCGTACATGCCGCACATGAACACCATCAGCAAGACGAAAGCAATCACAAACGAAGTGAAGCCTTGGTTAATGGATTCCTGGCCTAATGTCGGTCCTACGAATTGCTCGGAAACGATGTGGGCCGGCGCAGGCATCTTACCTGTGTTCAACACATTGGCCAAGTCGCGCGTGTCTTCCACCGTAAAGCTTCCGGTAATGGACGACACGCCGCCAGTGATTTCATTCTGCACCGTGGGCGCACTATATACATAACCGTCCAGCACAATGGCAATGGCACGGTGCACATTCTTTTTCGTCAAAGCGGCCCAACGACGTGCACCATCGGAGTTCATCGTCATGCTCACGCAGGGACGGCCATTCTGCTCATATTCGTCACGGGCTTCCGTCACCACGTCGCCTTCCATCGGGGCGCGTCCGCTGCGTTCTGTCACTTTGATGGCATAGAGTTCAAAAACATCGCCTGCACTGCCGCGTCCCACGGGCTTCACACCCCAATAGAGCTTCAAGTCGCCAGGAAGCACTTCCTTGGCCAAGGCGGATTGCATGTAGCGGTTCACTTGTGCCGTATCGCGCCAGTTGGCATAACCTACGACACACCCCATCGGGCCTTGCGCCATCTGCAAGATGGAAGCCAACGGATGCTGCCGTTTCAAATCCTCGTCCACGACACTCGCCTCAGCCTTTTCCGCAGGTGTGCCACCTTTCAGAGCTGCAGCCAAATCCTTGGCCGGAGCTTTTTCGGCAGTGGTATCAGACACGGCTTCTGCCACGACGGTAGTGTCTGCCTTCGCCTCGACAGTATCCGCAGCAAGCGCATTCTCTGCAGCCAACCGCGAATCCAAGGTCATCATGAAAGGTACGATCTCTTCCGTATTATAGGTTTCCCAAAATTCCAGGTTTGCACTTCCTTGCAACAACTTGCGCACCCGTTCCGGCTCTTTGATGCCCGGCATTTCCACCATGATGCGCCCGCTTTGCCCTTCCAAAGTCTGGATGTTGGGCTGCGCCACACCGAAACGGTCGATACGCGTACGGAGCACGTTATAAGAGTTGCCGATAGCCGCATCGACTTCCTCGCGCAACACTTTCTCCACTTCGGCATCCGTGCTCTGCGTCGTCACCCGGCCTTTCAGCTGCTGGGTGGCAAACAATTCGGCCAGTTTGCTCTCCGGAGCCAATGCCTTGTAGTTCTTAATAAATAAGGTGATAAAATCACTTTGGCTGTTTTTAGCCTCTTTCGCAGCCTGCTCCACCGCCTTGTTGAAGGTGGGGTCTGCCTTGTGGTCGGCCAACGCCTTCACCACGTCCGGCACCGAAACCTCCAGAATGACGTTCATGCCGCCCTTCAAGTCCAAGCCCAAGCTGATTTCCATCTCGCGGCAGTCCTTCAAGGAATAAGCACCCAGCCACACCGGATTGTTCAGCACAGAATCCAAATAGCGCGCGCCGGCCTCTTCCCCTTGCGTCTTTGTGATTTCGTCCACCTTGTTCATTTGGTAACGGGTTACGAATGAAAAAGATAGATAAAACACACAGACAAGGGTGAGCAGTAAAGCGAAAACTTTAACAAATCCTCTGTTTTGCATTTTAATTTATTATTTTGTTGTTATTATTGGATAGCAAACTAAGCTACAAGGGCGCAAATATAACGTTTTTTCCACATTAACACGGCAAGTTAACAGATTTATTTGCCCCCTCGGACTATTTTTTGTGCTTTTTCAGGTAAGTGACCAACGGATAATGGTCGGACCACATGGCCGACTTGTCCACATGCGTGTCATACGTGCGCCAATAATCCGAAACGAAGATATGGTCGATGCGGAAATAAAACCCCTTCTGATTATACGACAATCCAAGTCCGTTTCCCGACTGCCGGAACGCACTGGTTAGCTCCGTCCCCATGCGGCGGCAGGAATAAGACACCGGAGGCTCATTGAAATCGCCACATACCAACACGGCCTCGCGGCCCGACTCCCGGATATAATTCAACACGGAATCAGCCTGAGGCCCCCGCACCCTGCTCGCCACTGCCATCTTACGGACCAACGCCCGCGAGTTGCTCTCCGTGTCCTCCTTTTCGGGTTCTTTAATGATTTCCTTATACCTTTCCTTGTCTTCCGGAGTCAGCTTATACGACTCAAAATGGTTGTTCACCACCAGCACCGTGTCTCCATCATACAACAATTCCACTGCCACACTGCCGTTAGTGCTGCTTTCGTAGGAAATCCTCCGCGCCGACAATATAGGCAAGCGGCTATATATGAATTGCGGTTCCGCCTTCCCGTCCTTCAACCGGAGGATATGATAACCGGCCGCTTCCATCACGCTGTCCGCATATGCCGCAGAAGGCCCTTTGGACTGTGCCACACCTTCCTGGATGCAAATGATGTCGGCACCCGATGCGGCCAAATATTCCACTAAAGGATAATGGCCATCCTCCGCTTTTTCTCCGTTTCCCAGGAATTCCGTATTATAAGTAATCAGCTTCAATGCGCCTTCCGGCCTCCCGGATGGCCAATTCACCGGACAATAATCATATATATAAGAAACCGAAAACAACATTCCCACAAAAGGAAGCCACACATAACGGATGCTGAAAACAAGCCAAAAAGCCACAAAAGCCAAATTCAACAGCAACAACAGGGGAAATCCCAACACGAAAATAGCCGCACGGGGATACTCCGCCGGATTCAGCCCCGAACACAAGCTGCAGGCCAACAGCAACAGGGCCGCCATTACGTTTGCCCCTATCGCCAACTGCACCAATATGCGCTTCAACCATTCCATCACCGCCCCTTAACGCTGGCTCGCGTCGAACAGCTTGCGCTTTTCATCTTCCGTCAGGCTGGCATACCCCGACCGCCGGACCTTCTGCAAGATCCGGTCGATTTCCTCCTCGTCCGCTTTCTTGCGGGCATTATATTCGTAATCGTCCTTGCGGTCGCCCATGGAAACCTTCATTTTCGGCCTACGGTAGGCAGAAAAGCGGTCGCGTTGGTCAAAGAACCACCGTTTGAACTTGTCCGAAAACGAACTCCCGCCACCATAGCCGCCATAATATCCTCCGCCGTCGCGCCTGCGCCAATACAGGATGAGCAACAAGCCGAACACCATGCCGCCCAAATGGGCAAAATGGGCCACGCCGTCACCCGGGCTCCCGAAGGCCGACAACAACTCTATGGCGGCATAACCGATGACAAAGAACTTGGCCTTGATGGGCACAGGCAAAGGGAAAATGAAGAGCCGCTCTTCGGGAAACGACATGCCGAATGCCAACAGGATACCATACACCGCACCGGAAGCGCCAATCGTGGTCCAGCGGTTCAGGTAGTCTCCCATCGATATCACGGCATAACCCACGTTGACCGAATCATAATGGTCCAATCCCTGCCACAAGTAAGACACATACTGCACTCCCTCCTGCGCCAAGCCGGCACCCAGCCCGCACACCATATAATAAAGGAGGAACCGGCGGCTTCCCCAATAAGATTCCATCACGCGCCCGAACATCCACACGGCAAACATGTTGAAAAGGATGTGCATCAGGCCGCCGTGCATGAACATGTAGGTGACAAACTGGTAAAGCCTGAAATCCGGAGCCAAAAAGAAATGCAATCCCAACAAGCCGTCCAAATCAATGCCATAACGCTGCGCCACGAACTTGGCCAGGAAAAACAGCACGTTGATTATAATCAGATTCTTCGTTACGGGAGGCATATTCATCATATCATTCTTTTTTTACCATATACAAACTTGGCGCAAAAATACGAATTTTATTCCATTCCATTGAAAACAAACCGCCCAAGCTTGCCGATTTTCATAAAAAGAAGTATTTTTTATTGGAAAAAATTTGTTTTCACAGATAGTTTACATACATTTGCAATAAGACAAGAGACAAGAACATTAGTTACCCATTAAATTAAACATCAAATGAACAAAACAGAATTGGTCAATGCCATTGCGGAGAACGCAAACCTGAGCAAAGCGGACGCTAAAAAAGCATTGGAAGCCACCCTTGACGCAATCGCAGGGGCTTTGAAGAGCGGGGACAAAATAGCCCTCGTGGGCTTCGGCACATTCTCCGTGAGCGAACGCCCCAGCCGTACGGGCATCAATCCCCGCACGAAAGAGCAAATCACCATCGCCGCGAAGAAGATCGCAAAATTCAAAGCCGGCGCAGAATTGGAAAACGCATTGCAGTAAGACAAAGCCGCTTTTACACAAAAGGAAAAAGGGGAGGAGCCGGAACACGCTTCTCCCTTTTTTGATGTACGCTTGCCGGTTACCAAAAGATACTTACCTCCCAAAAAGAAGATATACTTACTTTGCCATCGAAGTATATCTTACTTTGCCAAGTCAGTATATCTTCTATCAAAAGCCATCTGTATTGATTTATGCCTACTGGCTGAAGACGGAATATTCGCGGAATAGGGGGCATGACATGAAAAAGAGAATAAAAACATCCCTATTTTTCTGCTTATTGCTCAGTATCTCATTTTTTTATATTATCTTTGCTCCTACCCAATCAACCGAAATAATATGAACCTCTTTTCAGCGCGTAATCCATAGCCAATCGAGTTAAGGAAGTTTAGGCGTGAGTGAGGAGGAGACCCGTTTTTATTAAATATCATGGAAAAAGTAAAGTTCAAACAGGTCAATTTGGAAGATCCGTTCTTCGCAAGTCTGAAGGAAGATTATGACGGATTTGAGGAGTGGTTCCAACGCAAGAGCGACAGCGAAGCTTACATCCAGAAAAAAGACGATGGTGAATTGGAGGCTTTTCTCTATCTTAAAATTGAGGAAGGAGTCGTTGAGGATGTAAGTCCCAAACTGCCTGAAGGCAAGCACCTGAAAGTGGGAACATTCAAGATTGACGCCCATAATACAAAATTGGGCGAGTATTTCATCCAGATGATTATGCGCGTGGCTGCCTACGAACAAGTGGGAGACATTTATGTCACGATATTCGAGAAGCACGAAGGGTTGGTGAACCTGCTCAAGAGGTACGGCTTTGAACTGCAAGGCACCAAGGGAACTCCCAAAAATCCGGAGAGCGTATATGTCAAGTCGATGACTGCTGTCGGCGATGATTTATGCAAGTGTTTCCCTTTCGTGCACACCAATGGCAAGAATAAATATATGCTATCTGTATATCCTGATTATCACACGCCTCTATTCCCCGATTCCATTTTGAATACGGAGCAACGGAACAGGGATGAACTGATAAAAGATGTTTCCCATACCAATAGCATCCACAAAGTTTATCTGTGCAAGATGAAAGGTGTCGAAATGTTGATTCCAGGAGATATCCTTGTCATTTATCGCACCAGTGATGGCCAAGGACCTGCATACTACAGGAGCGTGGCAACCTCCATTTGCGTGGTGGAAGAAGTAAAGAGACCTGATGACTTCAAAAATTTGAATGAATTCATCAAATATACGAATGCTTATAGTATCTTTGATGAGAAAAAATTAAGAGATTACTATTATAATCATAAAACTGTCGTTATAAAAATGACCTATAATGCGGCATTCAACCATCGCCTTATCAACAAAGAACTGGTTGAGAAAGTAGGATTGACTCCTCAGTATTGGGGATTTTTCAAGCTGACGGACAAGCAATTTAATGATATAATAGCAAGAGGACAAATAGATGAAAGTATTATTGTCGATTAAACCGGAATTCGTCCACGAGATATTCCAAGGACGAAAAAAATATGAATACAGGAAAAGCATATTTGCCAAGCATGTCACCAAGGTTCTGGTCTACTCCACGAAGCCCGAAGGGTTGATTGTCGGCGAATTTTCCATAAAGGCCGTGCTTCAATATCCGCCCAAGGAACTTTGGGAAAGGACTTGTGAGGATTCGGGCATATCCAAGCAATACTTTGACGAATATTTCGAAGGTCGTGACAAGGGGTATGCCTTGCAAATAGAGAATCCTGTCTTGTACCGGGAACCGGTGAATCCGTTTGAGATATTCGACTCCTTCGCCGCTCCGCAGTCATTTCGGTATATTAGTGAAAAGGAATTGCAACAACCTATTGATTTTGCTGCATTATGAAAAGGAATATCATATTTATAGGCATTAGGTAAAGATGATAAGGTTATAGTTAAATAATACAGAATCTCCATAAAGATAGCGGAACCGTGGAAGAAGTTTTCACTATCCTTTTTTAACATCTTACCTGCCATCTCTAATTAGCTTGGACTGGTTGCGGGCAACAGTCTGTATTGCATGGATTGTTTACTCCCATTCGAGCACGTAGTGATAGTTTTGACTGATATGCTGTCTTGAGTATACTACGGTTATGAATTGAATGTATCCGTCCAGTTCGCTTCCATCCTCGATGAAGGCGTATTCCCATATAGGCATCAATTCATCAATGAGCTCATATGGCAGGTTCTTGGGACGCTTTCCGAAGTACCCGGTGGTATTGAGCAGTATGCCGTCGGTCATGAAGTTTCCGGGCACGGGTGAGTTTGTCACAATGCCCTTCCACGAGGGCTCGTCGGTGTAGGCGTATTTGTTTTCGTATATAAGGTCGCCATCAGTATTATCGGTCGCCGCCAGCCGGGTGATGTTGCCATCCTGCCAGGTGACGTCGTAAGTGTAGTCGTCATGGCCGAAATAATCACAGACGTACGTGGCGCGTATCATCTGCCCGTTGCTGTCATACTCGTATGTGGTTTCATATTCCACTTCACCGTCTATTTCATTGTAGAAGGTGGAACTTGCTATCAGCCCTTCATCATTCAGGCGGTACTCACAGCATCGGGCTTGTTTGCTCCTGTCGTAGATTATCTCAATGGTCTTATTGCCTTTGGGATAGGAATAGATGAGACGGATGTAATCTCCATAAGCTTCATAGTATGCCCTACTAGGACGTCCTTGGTCGTCATATTCCGTGATGTAGTAATCGTAAATGCCGTTGTCAAGCCCTATCCTGTGCAACCGCCGCTTACTGTTGGGACCGTCATCGGCAATGCGGTTTCCCCCGTCGGACTGTTCCACGTCGGGGTTAAAACTGCCGCATCCGCCGCTTCCACTAGGATTGTCTCCATCGTCTCCTCCGCATGCCGCCATGCCGAGGCAGAGGCACATGGCCATGATAGCCCTGTTGATAAATCTTATTGTCTTCATGCTCGTAATATTAAAGACTACTTGTATCAATCTCAGCAAAATTATGATTAAATTTATAAATCACAAAAAATATTCAGATAAAAACAAATCGACCCGTGCATTTTAACAGGGCACGACTTCCTGCCTTCCTTTTGCCTTCCCTTACCTTATTTCAATACAACTGTCCCCAACTGAAATTTTGGAATTAGTTGGCATTTGCTGCCACTTGAGAATGGACATACCACTTCCAACATAAGACCTGTGGATTGACTCCCAATTCCTGTGAAATACAGAGCCAAAAGCCGGAATTTCTTGCTTGCAAAACTTAAATTCCGTATCTTTGCAGACTGAACCATAGGAAAAAACAAACAATGGAAATAGAAAACAATATCATTTCAGCCGTGGCAAACGCCATCAAGGCTTTATATGGACACGACATCGCACCTGAAACGATACAACTCCAAAAGACGAAGAAAGAATTCGCCGGACACCTCACCCTCGTGGTGTTCCCCTTCCTGAAAATATCCCGCAAGAAACCGGAAGACACCGCACAGGAAATCGGGGACTACCTGAAAAAGGAAATCCCGTCCGTGGTGGCAGACTTCAACGTGGTGAAAGGATTCCTCAACCTGGTCATCTCGCCTGCCAGCTGGATAGGACTGCTTTCCGGCATCCAGCGCGATGAAAAGTTCGGCCTGGCCGCAGCCGGCGAACACTCTCCGCTGGTCATGATCGAATATTCTTCGCCCAACACCAACAAACCGTTACACTTGGGACATGTGCGCAACAACCTCCTGGGATGCGCCTTGGCTAACATCATGGCCGCCAATGGCAACCGCGTGGTCAAGACCAACATCGTGAACGACCGCGGCATACACATCTGCAAGAGCATGCTGGCCTGGCTGAAATACGGCAACGGTGCCACGCCTGAAAGCACGGGCATCAAGGGCGACCACTTGGTAGGCGACTACTACGTGGCTTTCGACAAACACTACAAGGAACAAGTCAAGGAACTCATGGACAAGGGCATGCCCGAGGAAGAGGCCAAAAACGAGGCCCCGCTCATGAAGGAAGCCCGCGAAATGTTGGTCAAGTGGGAACACAACGACCCGGAAGTACGTGCGCTGTGGCGCAAGATGAACGGCTGGGTCTATGCCGGCTTCGACGAGACCTACAAGGCACTCGGCGTGTCTTTCGATAAGATATACTATGAATCGGAAACCTACCTCGAAGGGAAGGAAAAGGTCATGGAAGGACTGGAAAAAGGCATATTCTTCCGCAAAGAGGACGGCTCCGTGTGGGCAGACCTGACAGCCGAAGGCTTGGACGAAAAACTCCTGCTCCGCGCCGACGGCACATCGGTTTACATGACGCAAGACATCGGCACGGCCAAACTGCGTTTCCGCGACTATCCCATCAACAAGATGATCTACGTGGTGGGCAACGAGCAGAACTACCATTTCCAAGTGCTGTCCATCTTGCTCGACAAGCTGGGCTTCGAATGGGGAAAAGACCTCGTGCACTTCTCCTACGGCATGGTGGAACTGCCCAACGGGAAGATGAAAAGCCGCGAAGGCACCGTGGTGGACGCCGACGACCTGATTGCCGCCATGATTGACAACGCACGGAAAATGTCGGAAGACAAAATCAACAAACTCACGGACGTGAGCGAAGAAGAAGCCGCCGAGATTGCCCGCATCGTGGGACTTGGCGCACTGAAATACTTCATCCTGAAAGTGGATGCCCGCAAGAACATGCTTTTCAATCCCGAAGAGAGCATCGACTTCAACGGCAACACCGGCCCCTTCATCCAGTACACCTATGCCCGCATCCGTTCCATCCTGCGCAAGGCGGCCGAAGCAGGCATGCCCATGCCCGAAACCATTCCGGCGACAGCCATGCTGAGCGAGAAGGAAATCGGGCTGGTACAGATGCTGGCCGACTTCCCCAATGTGGTGAAACAAGCCGGCAATGACTATAATCCAAGCTGCATCGCCAACTATTGCTACGACTTGGTGAAAGAATACAACCAGTTCTACCACGACTTCAGCATCCTGCACGAAGAGGACGCCGACAAACGGGCTTTCCGGCTGGTGCTCTCCGCCAATGTGGGCAAAGTCGTGCGCACGGGCATGGGACTGTTGGGCATCGAAGTGCCCGAACGCATGTAAAGACCGGCATCCCTAAGACACGAAATGGGGAAAAAGAAATTCTACGTGGTCTGGCATGGGGTCAATCCCGGGATTTACGACTCTTGGACAGACTGCAAACTGCAAATCAATGGCTTCGAGGGAGCTGTTTACAAATCGTTCGACTCCAAGGAAGAGGCGGAAAAGGCATATTCCTCCTCTCCTTATATATATATAGGCACACAAAAAAAGGCGGAGGCGGTAAAACCCTCCGCCGATGTGCCACAAGACCGCCACGACACCGTGTTGCCACTCCCGCCCGAAGTGCCGGCAGAGGCTTTGGCAGTCGATGCAGCCTGCAGCGGCAATCCCGGCCCGATGGAATACCGGGGCATTTACCTGCGCACGGGCGAGACCGTATTCCATTTCGGCCCGGTCTATGGCACGAACAACATCGGCGAGTTCCTGGCCATCGTGCATGCGTTGGCCCTCATGAAACAAAAAGGCATCCGCATGCCGGTCTTCTCCGACAGCCGCAACGCCATCGAGTGGGTGAAACACAAACATTGCAAGACCACCTTGGAACGGAACGCCCGCACGGAAGCACTTTTCAACATGATTGAGCGCGCCGAGAACTGGCTGAAAGCCAATCCAGCTGATGTCCCCATCCACAAATGGGACACCAACCGTTGGGGTGAAATCCCGGCCGATTTCGGGCGCAAATAAACCACATCCAATAATTGTTTTTCATTCATGACGAACATGAAAGCACGTCTATTTTATATGTGCAAGGTGTATGCCACTTTCCTGATGTTTTTCATCCTGCAGAAAATCATCTTCACGTATGTCAACGCCGCAGCTTCAGCGTGGCCACTGACCATTGGCGACATGGCGCAAGTCATCATCCATGGCTTGGGCCTCGACCTCTCCACCACGGGCTACCTTTCAGCCATTCCTTTCCTTGTGGTATGGGCGGGCATGTGGTTGCCGCACCTTAACCACAAAACGGTACTTGCCCCCTACTTCATCCTTGTCTCGCTCCTGATTTCCCTGATTTGCGTGGGCGACACTTCCCTCTACGCCTTCTGGCAGTTCAAATTGGATGCCACCATCTTCAATTACCTGGATGCCCCCAAGCAAGCCTTGGCCAGCGTATCCACATTCTACATCGTCATACGCCTGCTCTTGATTTGCGCCTTTGCCGCCCTGCTTTCCTGGTTTTTCGTATGGCTGACTCCCAGGCATTTCCCCAAACTGGTTGGCGGATGGCAAAAGACGGCATGCAACGGCATGCACATCCTGTTGGGCGGACTGATTTTCCTTGCCATCCGGGGAGGAGTGGGACGTTCCACGATGAACGTGGGCAGTGCCTATTTCAGCGAAAACAACTACCTGAACCACGCAGCCATCAATCCCGCCTTCAGCCTGCTCTATTCCTATTTCAAATCTGAAGACTTCGCGGAAAAATACAACTATCTGGATGCGGAAACATTGGCAAAGACCTATGCCACGCTCTATCCCGCACAGACTGAAGATTGCACGGACACACTCTTGAACACCCGGCGGCCCAACGTGCTCATCATCGTCTTGGAAGGATTCGGAGGATACTATGTGGAAGAATTGGGAGGCGTGAAAGACGTGGCCCCGCAAATGAGCCGGCTCATCAAGGAAGGCATCTTCTTCGACAACGTGTATGCCAACAGTTTCCGCACCGACCGCGGACTGGTGAGCGCGCTAAGCGGACACATCAGCTACCCCACCACGTCTATCATGAAAATGCCGGCCAAGTCGGGACGCCTGCCCGGCATCGCCCGCACCTTGCGGGCCAACGGCTACCACACCGACTTCCTCTACGGTGGTGACATCAACTTCACCAACATGCGGAGTTATTTCACCACTACCGGCTACCAGCAACTCACCAGCGACACGGACTTCAGCCTTGCCGAACGCACGTCCAGTTCATGGGGCGCACACGACGAATATGCCTTTGACAAACTCTACAAAATGATCAAGGCTCGTCCGGAAAACGAACTGTGGCACACAGGCTTCCTCACGCTCAGCAGCCACGAACCGTTTGAAGTGCCTTATAACCGATTGGAAGACAAACGGCTCAATTCGTTTGCCTACACCGACCATTGCCTTGGCAAGTTCATCGACGATTTAAAAAAGCTCCCCGTATGGGACAACTTGTTAATCGTCTGCATCCCCGACCACGGGAGTTCACCTACGTTCAACACCACATCTCCCGACTTCTACCATGTCCCCATGTTGTGGCTGGGCGGTGCCATAAGGCAAGCCCGCGTCGTGCACACGCTGATGAACCAAAGCGACATGCCTGCCACATTGCTCGGCCAACTCGGCCTGCCGCACACGGATTTCTCCTATAGCCGCAACATTTTCTCGGAGGCATACACCTATCCCTTTGCCTATTCCACCTACAACGACGGTTTCTTGTTCAAAGACAGCACCGGCGTGACGATTTATGACAACGCCGCGCAGAAAGTGGTCTTCACGACACCCGAAACCGGCACGGAAACACGCGAACAGAAAGGCAAGTCCATCTTGCAAACCTCATACGACGAATTAGGAAAGCCTTAAAAAAAGAAGTTATCCATAATATAAATAAGGTATATTCCAACCGGAAAGGGACAACTCCTCCTTGCAGAAGCTGTCCCTTTCTTTTATATCCTCATACTATTTGTGATGCGGGAAAACCGCCCCACTACAAGAATAACGTCAACACCCAGTAGATGCCGGCGGCCAGCAAGGCACTCACGGGAATAGTCAGCACCCATGCCGTCATCAGACTTTTCGTCACGCCCCAACGCACGGCCGAAAGCCGTTTCGTGGCGCCCACGCCAATGATAGCACCGGTAATGGTATGGGTGGTGCTCACAGGAATTTTCAGGTATTCTGTCAGATAGAGCGTAAAAGCACCGGCGGTCTCGGCAATCACGCCTTCAAAAGGTGTCACCTTCGTGATTTTCGTGCCCATTGTACGCACGATTTTCCAGCCGCCCGACATCGTCCCCAATGAAATGGCCGTAAAGCAAGAGAAAGCCACCCAGTCCGGAAGGTCGTCAATGCTGTCCACCCCCAAGCCCAAGCCTTGGGAATGCCCCGCAATCATCGCGGCGGCAATGATACCCATCACTTTCTGGGAATCGTTCAAGCCATGCCCCACACTGAACAAGGCAGAGGAGACGAGCTGCAGCTTCTTGAACCAGACCTCCGCCACATGCGGACGAGCCTTCCGGCACATATGCAACACGATGAGTGTGAAACCCAGGGCCACCACCATGCCGATGAAAGGAGCCAGGAAGATGAAAGCCGCAATCTTCAGTATAATCTCCAGCTGGATGGAACCCCATCCGCTGGCCATGATAGCCGCCCCTGCAAAACCGCCAATCAGCGTGTGGGAAGAGGAGGAAGGGATTCCTTTCCACCATGTGAACAAGTTCCAGGCAATGGCAGCCAACACCCCGGCCAGGATAATGGGCAAGGTGATGTACTCCTCCATCACGGTCTTCGACACCGTGTTGGCTATGCCGAAGCCGCCAATCACATACTTGGCAATAAAGAAGGCCACGAAATTGAATGCTGCCGCCCATAGCACGGCCTGAAACGGCGTCAGCACCCGGGTGGAAACAATCGTAGCGATGGAATTGGCCGCGTCATGGAATCCGTTGATATAGTCGAACAAAAGCGACAATACGATAATTACGATTAACAACTCCATACGTCCTGCGGATTACACATACTTCACAATCAGATTTTTCAGGATCTTGCCCACATGCTCGGCCGCATCGGTAGTCCGCTCCAGCTCCTGCATGACTTCTTTGATTTTCACAATTTCCACGGCATCTTTCTCTTCCTCGAAAAGTCTCTTGATGAACAGTTCATACACATCGTCGGCCTGGTTTTCCAAATCGTGCAACGCCACACAATAACCACGGAGTGCAGCCGGATTCTTACGGAACGTCTCCAGTTCGTTCACCGCCTTGCAGATGCAGTCCGCCTCTTGCTGGATAAAACGGCACAATTCTTTCGCCGCCTCGCCCAAACCGTGCGGATTATAAATATTGATGCGCTTGGCACAACTGTTCACACAGTCTATCACGTCATCTATGCCAGAAGCCAAGGCATTGATGTCCTCCCGGTCAAGCGGCGTGATGAAAGTAGTTTCCAGCTCGTCGAGCACCTGATGGGCCACCTGGTCTCCCCGGCGTTCCACTTCCTTTATCTTTTTGTAATACGTTTCCCTTTCTTGCGGAGTCACATGCCCCATACTCTCGGCCAAGGTGTCGGCCGCCTCCTTAAGGATATTGGCCAAATGCTCCAACAAACTAAAAAACTTCGGCTGTTTCGGAACAAACCGGTTAAAAAACGAATTCTTCATGCCTTTACTATTTAAACTTTATTCCTTTTCAATTTCATCCTTTCCCTCACTACCTCTATCACCGCCGGCAGAACCGAAATGACAATGATGGCCACAATAAGTAATTTCAGGTTCTGCTGCACGAAAGGCAGGTCGCCGAAGAAATATCCCGCATAACAGAACAAAGCCACCCACAGGGCGCCGCCCGTTATATTGTAAAGCATGAAATAATAATAGTGCATCCGCCCCATCCCGGCCACGAAGGGCGCAAACGTGCGGACAATAGGCACAAAACGCGCTATGATGATGGTCTTCCCGCCATATTTCTTATAGAACTCATGCGTCTTGTCCAAATAGCTTTGCTTGAAAATCTTGGAATCTGGATTGCTAAACAATTTCTTTCCAAAAAAATGACCTATCATGTAATTGCAGGAATCGCCCAACACGGCTGCAATAAACAACACAAGCGACAGCCAATGCACGTCAAGCGGAACGCCCGGAAGTGCGGCAATGGCACCTCCCACGAAAAGCATGGAGTCGCCCGGCAGGAAGGGCGTGACAACCAATCCCGTCTCACAAAAAATAATAAGGAACAAGATGGCGTATGTCCATGAATGATACTCCCGCACCATCTCAATCATGTGTTGATCGATGTGCAAGATGAAATCAACGATGAAATCCATGTGAAAGCTACTTTTTTAGACGTAAAACAAAATATGTAGAATCGCAGCGCAAAGGTAAGGATTATTCTCCGCACTAGCAACAGGAAACGAAAAATATATGCGCTTTTATTTGGCAGTTTCCCCAAAAAGCCGTACCTTTGCACTCGAAATCAAGAAACACATCGCGGAGTGGAGCAGTTGGTAGCTCGCCAGGCTCATAACCTGGAGGTCGTTTGTTCGAGTCAAGCCTCCGCAACACAAGCCAAAGCACAATTAACTTCAGGAGAAAGTTGGTTGTGCTTTGTGCTTTCACAATGTATAAACCATTAACCTAAGAAAGACATGGGAACAACATTCTTACACAACGCTTGGAGACACGTGGCCGTCGCATGTACAATGGCTTGTTTGCAACCCGCCTACGGACAAAGCATCCGCCTCACCACGGAAGAACTCAAAAACATGTATTCCACCATCAACATGCAACGCACCAGCGTACACGACCCCTCTGTCGTGTTCGACGAGGCCAGCCAGTCCTATTACATTTTCGGCTCACACAACGCCACGGCCAAAACAACCGACCTGCAAAACTGGTCGCCGGTGACTTTCACTTGGGGAGCCGTGAACGCAGACGGCACCGAGACCTACAATGTGGAAGCGGCGGAAGCCTTCCACGTCAATCAAACCAAGGAAATCCGCATCGGCGGCCAAACAGTGGCTTTTGGCAACTATGACGCTTCCGCATGGAATTGCGCACTGCCGGGAACCGACAACGCCCCTTGGAGCGTCTATGGCAACATGTGGGCGCCCGACATCATCTATAACCCCGCCATGAAGAAATGGTGCCAATACCTCAGCCTGAACGGGCCAACGTGGAACTCTTGCATCATCCTGCTCACCGCCGACCGCATCGAAGGCCCCTACGTTTACCAAGGCCCTGTCGTTTACACCGGCTTCCGCAACGACACCGACGAACGCATCTCATTCCACAAAACCGACCTCGAACTGGTCATCGGCCCGCAAACAAGCCTGCCGGCGCGTTACAGGCAAGAAAACTGGGGCACGTTTTGGCCACACGCCATCGACCCCTGCGTCTTCTACGACGAGGAAGGCACACTTTGGATGTCATACGGCTCTTGGTCGGGCGGGATTTACATGCTCCAATTGGACGAAGAGACCGGCCTGCGCGACTACGACATCACCTATCCCGGGGACTTCGACACGAAAGGCGCCAGCGTCACATCAGACCCTTATTTCGGCAAAAAGATAGCTGGCGGATATTATGTGTCAGGAGAAGGCAGCTACATCGAACACATCGGAAACCACTATTATCTTTTCATGAGCTACGGAGGGCTTGAACCCAACGGAGGCTACGTGATGCGGGTCTTTCGCTCGGAAAACCCCGACGGCCCTTATACGGACACGGAGGGCAGAAGCGCCATCTTCACGAATTACGCGCTGAACTTCGGCCCAAATTCAGACACACGCGGGGAGATGCTGCTTGGGGCATACAACCAATGGGGAATGATGACCGTGGGAGAATGCGCGCAAGGCCACAATTCCGTACTTGCGGCGGAAGACGGCAACACTTATCTGGTCTATCACACCAAATTCAATGACGGCACGGCCGGACACCAAGTGCGCGTACACCAACTTTACCTGAATGCCGACGGATGGCCCGTAGCCGCCCCATTTGAATACCATGGCGAAAAAACGGGCGACCAACAAATCGCGTCCACCCCCGCCTTCGACACAAAAGACATCTGTGGGAAATACGACCTGCTCATCCACCGCTACGGGCTAAACCATGCCGACTACGAGGAAGCCACCCCCGTGGAAATCACCCTGAATGAAAACGGCAGGATAGAAGGCGCCTGCCAAGGCACATGGCAAACCAACGGGAACAACGCATACATCACCTTGAACTTGGACGGTGTCGAATATAAGGGTGTCATGACCGAACAGCAAATGGAACCCACCACCATCAAGGCCATTTGTTTCACAGCATGCGCCAAAAACGGCACAAATGCATGGGGCTACAAGATGGAAAGCCAATATCAGTTGGCCTACACAATCAACACGGCTGACATCCCTGTCGTGGAAGGACAAGCCATCTCGCGCAACGTGGATTTGTACGGGATAGACAAAACACATCGCCTGAACTTGGAATGGACTTCAGACACCCCCGAAATCATTTCACATACCGGACGCTACAATCCAAGCGGATTATCGGCAGACACTCCCGTGCAACTGACGGTAAAAGCGTCTTGCGGCGACTATTATTGGACGGAAACCTACCACGTCACGGCCCGCGCCGAGTACACCCCGACCGGCGACTGGCGCAGCGGCATCAAGGCTTATTACGGCTTCGACCAGCAACCCTTCATGAATGCCTATGATGCACAGGAAGAAGCCGTCCTCCTGGCTGAAGGCAACAACCGCATTCCCACGCTTGAACGGGACAGCCTGCGAAACGGCCATATCCTGCACCAATATTTCGGGGCCAGCGGCTCTTGCAGCTACACGAAAATCCCCAATCCGCTCTATGGGGAAGAGCTCGAAGGCGCCACTGTCTCCCTGTGGGTGAAGCGCACCGATGATGTTCCCTGGGATGCCATTTGGTCATTCTACAACCCGGCTGCCAACACACGCCTCTACCTGACCGGGAACTCGTACGTGGGTTTCAACCGAAACGGCAGCGACTGGTTTGACATCAACCATCCCGGCAAAGTGTTGTCCGACAACATGCCCATAGGCGAATGGTGTCTTGTCACGCTAACCTTCTCCCGCGAAAAAGGATGCATCATATACATCAACGGACGAAGGGTGCGCAACAATATATGTGACGGCGTCTGCAATGGCACCGCCATCACGAACGAACGGGATTTTGACCACGACCTGGTACTCGACTTCATTCAAAGTTGTCCCGATTTCTATTTGGGGTATGGCTCGTTTTGGGGATCCGTGGACGTAAGGATCGACGACCTCATCATTTACGGACGCGAGTTGGACAACGGAGATGTCAACGCCCTGAACACGATAAGCAACCGCGTCACGGATTTCAGTCCCGACCAATCAGGCACATCCATCCAAGAAGTGAAACACAACAACTACCAAACCACGAAACCAACCATCTATGACCTGTCAGGCCGACCTGTACGACAATTAAAAGAAGGCCGTATTTACGTCATAGACGGAAAGAAATTCATGAAACAATAAGGAAGAATATGAGGGTGTAGCAAAATAAACTGCTCCGCCTTGTAGGGGAGGTGGCGCGAAGCGACGGAGGGGTCTCACGTGCACAAAGACATACTTCATGTGTGTGTCCGTGGGTGTGAAACCCCTTAGGCCCGCTGGGCCAGCTCCCCTACAAGGCGGAGCAGTTGCTTCTCGCAGATTTTGCTACACCCTCATTTGCATATCAAATAGAGAATCTTAGAATCCTACAAAATCCATCTCTTGGCAAGAGATGAAT
>CALULT010000029.1 GCA_944321565.1 uncultured Paraprevotella sp.
CGATTCTTCTTTTCCATAATAAAAACACATTTAGTTATTACTTATAAATGTGTCTACCTATGTCAGTAGAAGACAATGCTTTTTTCGTGAAGGCACTCCCGCCTTTTGGAAAAGGCCTCCATTTTCAATGGAACCTCCCCCTTGCGGAAGATACGGGATTGGAGCGGGACATGATAATCCAGGCAGAGATTGTGAACCCACAAAGCCTAAAGGGTTCACAGCAACTCACTGTGAATCAATGCGTGTGAACCCGTGAACCCTTCACGACGGAAACCCTCTGTATGGAGGGCAGACGGGCAGGACAGGCCACAGGCTTGTGTTTATCCGGAATTTTCGACCCATTTAGACGGTAGGCTTGACAAAGGCCTTTTCATGTCGTATATTTGCAGTCGAAAACATCAAAAGCCCATGCCTATGGAACTCAAACGGGTTGTCCGACGCGCCGTCATGCGATGGAAAGGAAAACAAAATAGCCCTGCCCCAATCCTCCCCGACAAATTCAAAACAGTTTCTAAAAAACAATGCAGGAGCTTCCATCCCTGCCCAAGATTCTGTAACTTTGCACAGCGGATTCCTATGACAGACATGAGAACAATACTTTGTATATTTTGCGCCCTCTGCACAACCGCCCTCACCGCCCATGCCCAATCAAGCCCCACTGCACAAACCATGGAACGGCTGGGATTTGTGGACATACGCAGTGTGGACTCCACCATCCAGGTCAGCCTGATGTATGCACGGGCTGACAACTTCACCGGACAAGTCCTCTACGACGACTTACGGGAAGCCTACCTGCACCCCAAAGCCGCACAGGCATTGGCCAAGGCACAACACATCCTGAAAACCACCCATCCGGAATTAAGCCTGAAAGTGTTTGACGCCGCACGGCCGATGCACATCCAACAGAAAATGTGGAACACAGTGGCCGGTACGCCCAAAAACATTTATGTGAGCAATCCCAAAAACGGAGGAGGATTACACAACTACGGCATGGCAGTGGACGTGACCCTCTGCGATGCCAAAGGCGACACACTGCCCATGGGCACACACATCGACTACCTAGGCAGACAGGCGCACATCGACACGGAAGCCGACATGGTGCGACGCGGCCAACTCACCCGCCAAGAGCAAAAAAACCGCCAACTGCTGCGTTCCGTCATGCGGGAAGCCGGATTCAAAGCCCTGCGCACAGAATGGTGGCATTTCAACTTCATCACCCGCGCGCAAGCCAAAGCCCACTACAAACCCATCCCATGACCGAAGCAACGCCCAACAAAGCAACGAACGATTTCATCCTCTCCCACAGGCAAGACGATGTCCGGAGACTGGCCCTGAAAAGCGCACCGGGAGAGGTGGACTTGCGACTGGCCTTGCAACAAATCGAAGGCTGGCAGACTGCGACACGCAAACTGCCCTCATGGGCAGCCACAGACGGATTACTCTACCCACCCCGCCTGTCCATGGAACAATGTTCTTCGGAAGCCACTGCACGATATAAACAAAAAGTTGTCCGGGAATGGATGTCACGCCTAGCCCCTGCTTCTTCCACCACGACCCTCATAGACCTGACCGGAGGTTTCGGCATCGACTTCAGTTTTCTTGCCCCCCTTTTCGACCAAGCCGTCTATATGGAACGCCA
Organism: uncultured Paraprevotella sp.; assembly: GCA_944321565.1. Taxonomy (GTDB): domain Bacteria; phylum Bacteroidota; class Bacteroidia; order Bacteroidales; family Bacteroidaceae; genus Paraprevotella. Next base: position 1,640 of record CALULT010000029.1, read on the forward strand.
ACCAGAGCTTTGCCACATCGCGTCCCATAACTTCAAACTGTTGGGGCTCACGCAAACAGAAGTGCGCGAAACAGACTCAACCCTCCACCCGGAAGAGTGGCCGGAAGCCGACTGCTGCTTCATTGACCCCGCCCGCCGTGACACCCAAGGGCACAAGACCATCGCCATCGAGGAGTGCAGCCCCGACCTGTCCCTCCTGCAAGAAGCCATCTTGCGCAAAGCCCGCTTTTGCATGGCCAAGCTATCGCCCATGCTGGACATACAAACCACATTGCACACCTTGCCACACACAGCTGAAATACATGCCGTCAGCGCACAAGGAGAATGTAAAGAACTCTTGTGGCTCATGAGCCGCGAAATGCCCTCAGCCACCATTTTCCACTGCGTCAACTTAGGCACGGACAATCCCGACTTCATCTTCACCAAGGAAGAAGAAGCCATGGCCTCATGCTCCTATACGCCCACTCCCGGACAATTCCTTTATGAGCCCAATCCATCCATCATGAAATGCGGGGCTTTTAAGAGCGTTGCCGTTCGCTACGGGGTAGAAAAACTCCATCCCAACACCCATCTTTACACATCGGACAAGCTGAAAAAGGACTTTCCCGGCCGGACCTTCAGAGTGGAAAGCCATACACGTTTCGGGAAAAAAGAGCTGAGAAGCTTCCTGCACGACCTTCCACAAGCCAACCTGACCGTGCGTAACTTTCCGGAAACTGTGGAACACCTTCGCAAACGTCTCAAATTGAAAGAAGGAGGAAATGTCTATCTCTTTGCCGCCACAATGGCAGACGGGAACCATGAGCTTATCCGTTGCCGGAAAGAAGCATCTGCCCCATAAGAGACAGAAAGAGGGAAGCACCCGCATCCACAGGCCTTCCCCTTCCCCACTAACTAAAAACTGCTTTATTATTTCACACGGTAACGCTCCTCCATGCAGCACGTCTTCGAAACCGGATTTGTCCACAGCTTCCCAATATCACCTCAAACCACATTCGTTTCCGCACCGTACAAAAGTATAAACAATAAGATAAACCAGCAAATATTTTCCGGCCTTTTTACCTCTTTATTGTCACTTGCCGAAAAAACCTACCGCAAAACGGCACAGGAATCCAAATAAAGCCGTATCTTTGTAAGCCTAAAAACAAACTCCGACATCATGTCAGACGTAATCATCAAGAAAGTTTCCAACCGGCGGGAGATGAAAGCTTTCGTCCGTTTCAATTACGAACTTTACAAAGACTGCCCGTATGCCGTGCCCGACCTGTTGGAAAACACGCTCGACACTTTCAACCCCCGCAAAAACGCCGCGTTCGACTTCTGCGAGGCCGACTGTTTCCTGGCGTTGCGCGAAGGAAAAATCGTAGGGCGCATCGCCGCCATCATCAACCACAAGGCCAACCGGACGTGGGGCACGAACAACGCCCGCTTCGGCTGGATTGACTTCGTGGACGACGAAGAAGTGAGCCGCGCGCTGCTCGAGGCGGCCGAAAAATGGGGGCGCGACCATGGTTGCGACAAGCTCACCGGGCCGCTCGGCTTCACCGACATGGATCCCGAAGGCATGCTCACCGGAGGATACGACCAGCTGAGCACCATGTCCACCACTTATAATTACCCTTATTACCCCAAGCACATGGAACGGCTCGGCTATGCCAAGGAAGTGGACTGGGTGGAACGCAAGATCCTCACGCCCGAGAAAGACCGCCCCGCACACATGGACAAATATTTCCGCGTGGCGGAAATGAGCGCCAAACGGTATAACCTGCACATCCGCAAATTCAAGAACGCCCGCGAGATACGCCAAGGCGGATGGGCGCAAAAGATATTCGACGTGGTGAACAAAGCCTACGCCCCGCTCTACGGCTACTCGGAAATGACACCGAAGCAAATCGAGCAATACGTACGGGAATACATGCCGTTCCTCGACATGCGGCTGGTCACCACCGTGGAAGACACAGACGGCCGCATCGTGGCCATGGGAGTGGGCATGCCCTCGCTCTCGCGCGCCATCCAGAAAGCCCATGCGAGGCTCTTCCCGTTCGGATGGATACATTTGGCCAAGGCCCTCTATTTTAAACATGCCGACATCGTGGACTTGCTGCTCGTGGCCGTGCTTCCCGAGTACCAGAACAAGGGGGTGAACGCCATGCTCTTCGCCGACCTCATCCCCGTGTGCCAGCAGATGGGCTTCAAGTTCGGCGAAACCCACCCTCAGCTGGAAACCAACGAAAAGAGCCAAGGGCAATGGGCCTATCTGGACGCGGAAATACACAAACGCCGCCGTTGCTGGCAGAAACCTCTTTAAAACGTATCCAAAGCGAATGGACGAGACAACACCGAAAACAGATGCCGGCACACAAGAAGCCGCTCCCCAATATACGGAGGAGAACATCCTCCACCTCTCCGACATGGAACACATCCGCACACGCCCCGGCATGTACATCGGCAAGCTGGGCGACGGCTCACACGCGGAAGACGGCATTTACGTGCTCCTGAAAGAAACCATCGACAACAGCATTGACGAGTTCAAGATGGGAGCAGGCAAACGCATCGAGGTATCCCTCACTCCCTCGGGCGACGTCGCCGTGCGCGACTATGGCCGCGGCATCCCTCTGGGCAAGCTGGCCGAAGCCGTGAGCATGCTCAACACGGGCGGCAAATACGACTCCAAGGCTTTCAAAAAGAGCGTGGGGCTCAACGGCGTGGGCATCAAGGCCGTCAACGCCCTGAGCCTGCATTTCGAAGTGGAAAGCCGGAGAGAAGGACAGATGCGCCACCTCACCTTCGAACGCGGGGAATTGCGCGAAGAGACCGAGGGCGCCACCACAGAAGCCGACGGCACGTCCGTGCGCTTCACGCCCGACCCCGCACTGTTCCGCGGCTATGCCTTCCGCACCGACATCGTGGAAACGATGCTGCGGAACTACACCTACCTGAACACAGGGCTGGCCATCATCTTCAACGGGCATCGCATCGCATCGCGCAACGGACTGGAAGACCTACTCTCCGACAACATGACGGGAGAAGGGCTCTACCCCATCGTGCACCTCAAGGGAGAGGACATCGAAATCGCCTTCACCCACACCGCACAATACGGAGAAGAATACTACTCCTTTGTCAACGGGCAGCACACCACCCAGGGCGGCACCCACCAAAGCGCCTTCAAGAAACATTTCGCTGAAACCGTGAAGGAGTTCTCGGGCAAGAACCTCGACTACGGCGACATCCGCAACGGCCTGGTGGCCGCCATCGCCATCGACATCGAGGAACCGCTCTTCGAAAGCCAGACGAAAATCAAACTGGGCTCGCTCACCACCGTGCCCGACGGCGGGGTGAGCATCGACAAGTTCGTGGGCGACTTCGTGAAGGAACAGGTGGACAACTACCTCCACCGCCACCCGGACACGGCCGAGGCCATGCTCCAGAAAATCGCCGAGAGCGAACGCGAGCGCAAAGCCATCGCGGGCGTCACCAAGCTGGCCCGCGAACGGGCAAAAAAAGCCAACCTGCACAACCGCAAACTGCGCGACTGCCGCGTACACCTGAACGACGCCAAGGGAGAGCTGAAAGAGGAAAGCAGCCTCTTCATCACCGAAGGCGACTCGGCCAGCGGGAGCATCACGAAAAGCCGCGACGTGGAGACACAGGCCGTGTTCAGCCTGCGCGGCAAACCGCTCAACTGTTTCGGGCTGACCAAGAAAGTGGTCTATGAAAACGAAGAGTTCAACCTGCTGCAGGCCGCGCTCAACATCGAAGACGGGCTCGACGGGTTGCGCTACAACCGCGTCATCGTGGCCACCGATGCCGACGTGGACGGCATGCACATCCGCCTACTCATGGTGACCTTCTTCCTCCAGTTCTTCCCCGACCTCATCAAGAAAGGCCATGTCTATATCCTGCAAACCCCGCTGTTCCGTGTGCGCAACCGCCGCAGCAAAATCGGCAAGGAACGGTTGAAAGCCTTGGCCGAAGAAGCGAAAAACAGCAAGACGGACTTCATCACCCGCTATTGCTACAGCGAAGAAGAGCGGCTGGCCGCCATCGAGGCGCTCGGCCCGGAACCCGAAATCACCCGCTTCAAAGGATTGGGGGAAATCTCGCCCGACGAGTTCCGCCACTTCATCGGCCCCGACATCCGGCTCGAACAGGTGACGTTGCAAAAGAGCGACCAGGTGAAGGAACTCTTGGAATACTACATGGGCAAGAACACGCCCGAACGGCAAAACTTCATCATACAGAACCTCGTCGTCGAAGAAGACCGCGCCGAAGACGACGCAGCCGAAAACGGCGCGGCATGACCCCTACATCCCAATCACGACAAGAAAACATGGAAAAAATCGCTATCATGCCCGGCAGCTTCGACCCCTTCACCAAAGGGCACGAATCACTCCTGCGGCGCGGGCTCGCGCTCTTCGACCACATCGTCGTCGGCGTGGGCATCAACAGCAGCAAACGCATGGAGCAGACCTGCGCCCAACGCATCAACGCCCTGCGCGAACTCTTTGCCGGCGACCCGCGCATCAGCGTCGAAGGCTATTCGGACCTCACCGTGGATTTCGCCGCCCGCCACGGTGCACGGTTCATCCTGCGCGGCGTACGCTCCCTGCGTGACTATGAATACGAAATGAACCTTGCCGACCTCAACCGCCGCCTCACGGGCGTGGAAACGGTCATCCTCTTCACCGAACCGGAATGGGCCTTCATCAGTTCCACCCTCGTCAAGGAACTCAAACATTTCGGCAAGGACATCACTCCCTATATTCCCAAAGGACTTAAATACGAATGAGACATCACGGCATCCTGACAAAGACACTCTGCGCGGCCCTATTCGCCGCCACCGTATTTCCTGCCGCCGCCCAACGCGACGGACGGCTTTCCGAAGTAGAAAAATCATTGCGCAAGCTCTCCATGGCCCAGCTGGCCATCAGCAGCCTCTACGTGGACAGCGTGGACGAAAACAAACTCACCGAAGATGCCATCAACGGCATGCTCTCGGGGCTCGACCCGCATTCATCCTACACCAACGCCGAACAGACCAAGAAGATGAACGAGCCGCTTCAGGGCAACTTCGATGGCATCGGTGTGCAGTTCAACATGCTCGAGGACACGCTTGTCGTCATCCAACCCGTGCCGAAAGGGCCGTCCGAGAAGGTCGGTATCCTCGCGGGCGACCGCATCGTCAGCGTGAACGACACAGCCATTGCGGGCGTGAAGATGAGCCGCGAGGAAATCATGCGCCGCCTGCGCGGGCCTAAAGGCACGGAAGTGCGCCTCGGCATCGTGCGCCGCGGACAAACCGCCCGGCTGGACTTCACCGTGAAGCGCGACAAGATTCCCGTCTCCACCGTGGATGCCGCCTACATGGCCACCCCCCGCATCGGACTGATCCGCCTGGCCAGCTTCGGCAGCACCAGCCACAAGGAGGTGACGGATGCCATCAACAAATTGCGCGGGCAAGGCATGCAGGACCTCATCCTCGACCTGCAGCAGAACGGAGGCGGATACTTGGATGCCGCCACGGACATCGCCGGGGAGTTCCTGCCCAAAGGCGACCTCATCGTCTATACCAAGGGACTGCGTACCCCTTATAGTGAGTACCGCGCCCAAGGTGCGGGAAGTTTCCGCGAAGGGCGCGTCATCGTCCTCGTGGACGAATATTCCGCCTCGGCCGCCGAAATCGTCACCGGAGCCATCCAAGACCAAGACCGCGGGCTCGTCGTGGGTCGCCGCACGTTCGGCAAGGGGCTCGTGCAGAAACCTTTCATGCTCCCCGACGGGTCGATGATACGCCTCACCGTGGCCCGCTACTACACCCCCAGCGGACGCTGCATCCAAAAGCCTTACACGAAGGGGAACAAGCAAGGCTACGACATGGATGTCATCGAACGCTACAACCACGGCGAACTGACCAACGCCGACAGCATCCACTTCCCCGACTCGCTCAAGTATAAGACACTGCGCAAGGGACGCACTGTCTATGGCGGAGGCGGCATCATGCCCGACTACTTCATCCCGCTCGACACTTCGCGCTACACACGCTTCCACCGCGACCTCACCGCCAAGGGCGCCATCGTCAACGCCGACCTCAAGTTTATTGAGAAATACCGTAAAAAGATTCAAAAAGAATATCCCGATTTTGACAAGTTCAGAACCGCTTTCGAGGTGCCGCAGGAACTCGTGGACCTCATCTTGGAAGAAGGCGAGAAGGCGGGCGTGAAACCCAAGGACGATGAAGAACTGCAAGCCACACTCCCCGAACTGAAACTGCAGATGAAAGCCCTCATCGCCCGCGACATCTGGGACATGTCGGAATACTTCGCCGTCATCTACGAAAAGAATCCCTGTGTCCGCAAAGCCATCGAGCTGCTTGAAGGGCAGCCGTGAACGGCACACAAAAACGCCTTCCACGAGGCGGACGCTTGAACCAACCATACGGATGTTTGAGCAATGGCGGATATTCAGGAACTGTCCCTAATCTTAGGGATTTCTGCCGCGTGGGATTTGCAATCCCACGCAATTGAGTATCAGGATTTTCAATCCGAAAAAGATATACCTTTAACATGCCTCTCGCATGTGTTTGCGGAAAACGGAACAGCCCGCATTCTTGGGGATTTAACACCATCTAGAAAAACGAATTGAGTAATACAGAGTTCCTGCTTTTACAAACTTCAGAATGTCGGCAGTCAAAGCCGCCAGGAATGAACTGTCCCGCCTTGCAGGGGGACGAGCCCCGGAGGGGCGGAGGGGGTCTCGCACCCACGGGGGCGTAACGACCCTTCTGTTCGCCGTGCGGCGGCCATAATGGCCGTTTTGTTCGCCATGCGGAGGGGCGTAACGACCCTTTTGTTTCCCTCGCGGAATGATACGTGGGCGGGAAACCCCTCCGGCTCTTCGAGCCACCTCCCCTGCAAGGCGGAGGAGTTTTTCTCCGCACGGGCAAGTGACGGGAAGCAGGGCACTTGATTACAAATGAATATTCGTCAGTTGTTAAATCCCCAAGATTAGGAACAGTTCCTATATTTCTACTGCCCCAAACAAATTCTTGTCCAAAGCCACAGAAACAACACGGCGGGGCTGCCCTCCCGGACACCCCCGCCCCATGGTGATAAAACAAAACTAAAACTAAATCTTCACACTCACTTTCTTGCCTTTGTAAGACACCGTCTTTTCCTTTCCGTCGGGCAGGACAACGCGGAACTTGCGCTCTGCAATCATCCCCTTGTACTCGCCCTTGCGGGCACCGATGATCAGGCGGCGGGCAGAGTCATCCCACGTCATCGGGATTTCCGTGTAAGCCCCCTTCTCGTAGTTGTAGTTGTCGAACTCGTCCTCGTAGAGGGTGAAGCTGCCGTCGGCACCCGGATAGACGCGCACCGTCAGCTCGTCCCAAGGTTTCTCCGTGGCATACTGCACGTCGGGGCCGAAGGGCACGATGCTGCCCGCCTTGATATATAAAGGTATAAGGTCGAGTGTCGTCTCGCGGGTGATTTCCTGTCCGCCATCCATCTTTTCATTCGTCCAGAAATCATACCATTCCGTGCCGGCCGGCAAGTAGAGTGTCGTGGACTTCTTGGCCGTGAAGTCGGCGTTCACCGCCTCGTTGCCCGACTTGCCCGCGTTGTCGCGGTTCCATCCGCTCTGTTCGTCCACCTTCACCACTTTCTCGGGCGTGTATTGTGCTTCCAAGACGGGAGCCACGAGGATAGCCTTGCCGAACATGTACTCGTCGTTCATGTCCCAAACCTTCTTGTCCTTCGGGAAATCCATCACGAGGGCACGCATGAACGTGGACTGGCGGTTGGAAACGTCCCAAGAGGTGGAATAGATGTAGGGCAGCAGGGAGTAGCGCAGGCGAATCATCTTCTCAATGGCGTCATACACCGGCTCGCCTTTCTTGCCGAATTGGTAAATCTCGCGTGGCGTGTCGGCACCGTGGGAACGCATCATCGGCGTGAACGTGCCGAACTGCAGCCAACGCACATAGAGTTCCTGATAGAGCGGATTCTTGGGAGCCGTTCCGTCATTCCAGCTCTTGTTATACTGTCCGGCAAAGAAGCCGCCAATGTCGTTGTTCCAATGCGGCATGCCGCAGAGCGAGAAGTTCAGTCCGGCAGGCACCTGTGCGCGCAACGTTTCCCAAGAAGAGCCCACGTCGCCCGACCACACGTTGGCTCCGTAACGTTGCTGGCCGATGTAACCGGAACGTGTCAGGATGAACACACGCTTGTCGGAAGTCACAGCACGCTGGTGGTCATACACGCCGCCCACGCTCATGAGCGGATAGGCGTTGCGCACCCGGCGGAACGTGCCCATCACCGTTTTTTGATCCAAGTCACTGGTTTTGAAGGACATATGGTCGGGTTCCGTGGAATCCATCCACCATGCATCCATGCCATACTTGAAGATACCATCTTTCAAATATTTCCAATAAATGTCGCGCGCCTCTGGCGAATAAGCATCATACACCCTTACTCCCGAGGGATATTCCATATCAGGTGGCCAGGTCTCAAGTCCGGACTGTGGCCAGGTTTGGAAATCATAAAGCAACCCCTTGGAGGCCAGTTCACGATAAGGTTTCGTGGCCGGACCGAAAGAAGACCAGATGGAGATGGCCATGTGCGCGTTCATCGCATGCACGTCATCAAGCATTTTCTGAGGATTAGGATACTGAGTATTGGTAAAATCCATCCCGTTCCACAAATAATTGTGTCCCCAATACTGCCAGTCTTGAATGATGCCGTCGAGAGGCACACCCAATTCGCGGTACTTGCGTACCACGCCGACCGTCTCATCCTGGCTCTTGTAGCGTTCTTTACTCTGCCAGTAACCATACGTCCACAAGGGGAACATGGGCACTTCGCCCGTCAGGTAGCGCACCTGTGCCACCACCCCGTCGGCATCGCCGCCATACATCACGTAGTAGTCCATGCAGTCGCCCACGTCCGAGCGGAAGGAAGTCTCGTTCGCGTCATCCACGAAAAGCGTGGGTGAATAGTTGTCCCAATACAGGCCGTAGCCCTTGGTGGTTTGGAAGAAAGGAGAATAGTCTTCCGTGTTACCTTGAATCATGTTCTTCCTCACGCCACGTTGAGACATCTTTCCGTTCTGCCACTGTCCAAGCCCATAGATAGCTTCGTCCTTCTCCAACTCGAAGGGCTGGTAAACCGTGAACGTCGGTGTACCGGCGTCGTTGAACGGGGTGAACATCTTATCCGTCTGCTTCTCGCGCAACAGCTCGTCGCCGCCCACGACAAACGTAATCACGCCCGAAGAGGCATTCAGCGTCACGTCCAGCGTCTTGCTGTCGAGCACGATGTTGCCGTCTTTCGTTGAAGTCTTGAAACTCACCTCGCCCGGTTTGGCCACCACGGCCAGGCTCTGCTTGTCCACGCTCTTACCCGCAGGCGTCTTTACCACGCGCACCACCGTGGGAGAGAAGTACTGCACCTCCACGTCCACGCCGTTCACCGTCGTGCGGATGCCGTGGTCCGTCTTCTGATACTCCTGGGCGGACAGGAGTGCCACGCAAAACAGCCCGCCCAAAGTCAACATTGTTTTTCTCATAAGCCTATTTTCATTAAAGGTTCTTTCGATACCGCAAAGTTACACCTTTGACACATTCCCGCAAGTCATTCATGTTGAAAGCTGTTACACTCATGTTGATTTCTGCCCCACATGTTACATCAACATAGTCCGCATGTTACATTTCACAAATATTATGGTTCGGACAGTCCACAAAAAGCTACCCAAGCAAGGCATTTCCCGCTTATCCAACGGAGGTACGAAGTCAAAGGCTGCGGCCGGAAACACGGGAAACGGACACGAAAACCTCCCCAGCCGTGGATGGCTTCCATTTTTCTAGGCTGCCAATGCAGCCTCCCTCGGAGGTAATTGATTTTTCCTGCGCGAAAAAGAATCATACCGCCCAGCCACGGGAAAATGACGGGCACAGCTTCTAAAAAACGACGGGGCGGAAATGGCTGCCGAATATGCCGGCAACCGTTCCGCCCCGTTTGCGTCCTAGGAACACGAACAACGGTTATTCAAACCGCCACCAGTCCCAATTCATCAAGTCCTTTCCATTGCCACGGAACACAAATACCAGGTCATGCGTCTTCTTGGCATCCGTCACCTCGCAAGTCATCTCCTGGTAGTTGTCCTGGCTGCCGGTTGCCTGCACCTGCAAAGTGCCCACCAACGGGCCGTCGGCATTGTCAAGGTGAATCTCTATGCTGCAATCGCCTTTGGCCGATGCCACGGAAGCCGTGAACTTCTTGGCTCCACGACGACCGAAATCCACGCCACGCAGACGCAACGTCTCGCCATCGTCCACGTTCGTCACATACACACCCTTGCCATTGGCAAACATATTCGTCTTCAATCCATAACCCCAAGCCATTGTCTCGGCCTCCACGCGGCGGTAAGGATCAAAGTCTTCTATCTGTTCCAATTTCGTATCCTTGAAATAAGGCACTTCCTGGATGGTGCCATCATCATTGTAGTGCATCTCGGCCACAGAGATGGAACGACGCTCGTGGTGTTCCTCCATTTCGAGGCGGAGCAAGTCGTAGTTCTGACCGAACACATAGCTCTTGCCCTTGTAATCAATGATGCCCGGATGGTTGCCGCGTGTGCGGTCGGTGGGGCGCATAATGTAGCCCTTCACTTCCCACGGGCCGGTGGGATACTTGGCCATTGCGTAACCGATGCCTTCGGGGCAGCACGTCGAAGCATAGGCCAGGTAATACTTGCCATCACGCTTGTAGAACCACGGGCCTTCCTGGTAGTGTTGCAACTTGCCCACGCGCACGATGGTGCCGCTATAAGAAATCATGTCCTCGTTCAACGTCACGTAGTACAGGTTCGGGTTGCCCCAGTACATGTAAGCCTGCCCGTCGTCGTCAATCCACACCGTCGGGTCAATGTCGTCCCAATGCTCCTGCTGCCACACGAGCGGTTTGCCGAGAGGATCCTTGAAAGGCCCGTAAGGCGAATCGGACACCAACACCCCGATGCCATTGCCGTGCAGCGGGCAGTACATGTAGAACTTGCCATTGCGCTCAACGACCTGTTGTGCCCAAGCGCCATTGTCACGCTTACGCCAGGCGAACTCTTTCGTGGAAGCTATCGTGCCGTGGTCGGTCCAGTTCACCATGTCGGTCGAGGTGTAGAGCTGCCAGTCGAGCATCTTGAAACCGTAGCCCTGCGCATCGTCTTCATCATGTGAAGTGTAGAGGAACACCGTGTCGTTATAGACCATCGGTGCCGGGTCGGCAGTGTATTTGGTTTGGATGATGGGATCCTGCGCCTGCATCGTGGCGGCACAGAGCAAGGCTGCGCAAAGCAGTCCACCTCTTGCGGAAATCTTCTTTGATTGTTTCATGATTTTTATACTATTGTTGATTAAAACTAATTAGACTTGTTGAACTTAATTGGAGTGACTGGAACCATCCGCCTTCTTTCCCGGGAAAAACAGCGGCAACGTCTCGGCCAGATAGGCACGGGCATTCATCCACGTATGCCCCCCTCCCGTGGGAAAAAGCTTATAGGTAATTCCTTTTTGGTCGAAATAACGCAAGTGGGCTTCCACTCCGGGACGCAGAAAATCGTCGCTACCCACTCCGAACCACTTCAACCGGAAAAGTGAATTGGCCCGCGCGGCATCCCCGAAAAGCGAAGCGAAATGTGCGTCCATCACTTCCGGCATCAGATAAGCCGCGTATGCGCCCACGGCCGAAAAGAGGTCGGGATGCGAAAAGGCAGTAAACAAAGCCTGTCCGCCGCCACGCGAGAATCCGGCCACCACACGGTCTTCACGATCCTGCCGCACCCGGAACTCCCGTTCCACGAATGGCATGATTTCTTCCGTCAGCTCCGCCGTGAAGTCGGCATACATATCTGCCGAACGCGTCGAAGAAGGGTCGGGAGTGCCATAAGCCGACATGTAACCGTATGGCATCACAATGAGCATTTCTGCCGCCCGCCCCTCGGCGATGAGCCGGTCGGCAATGACGTTTGCCCGCCCCACCTTGAACCATGTCTCTTCCGTGTCGGTCGTCCCGCTTATCAGATAAAGCACAGGGTAGTCTTTCCCCTGCGACGCATCATAACCAGCCGGCGTATAGACCAACAAAGGCCGGAAAGCCTTCATCCGCTTGGAATAATACGTGATGTAGCGCACCTGGCCGCCGGGAACATCGGCCTGCGGCATGTAGAGCGCATCCTCGGAAGGCATCACCAACAGGCTGGCCTTGAAACGTTCGTTGGGAAACGTGAGCGGATTCGACGGGTCGGAAATCTCCACGCCGTCCACCACGAACGAATACGGATAGATGTCCGCAGGCGCGATATCCATTGAGATGCGCCACACTCCATCCTCCCCTTTCACCATCGGGCGACGTCCTTGCATGAACTGTCCACTCAGTTCCACGTTCTTTGCGCCCGGAGCCGACAAACTGAAAGTCACCTTGCCGCCCGCTTCCGCCACAGGAGACACCACGGGATTGTCCCATCCGCTAAGCTGGCGGCCTTTACCACCGTCCCCATCCTGACCGAAAGCTATGGCAGGGAAGCATGCCATGGCCGCCATGGCAATGCAACACACCGCATGCTTCACCTTTTCTTTTATCATCATCGTTCCCTTCATTCTATTCCCACTCTATCTATTATATATAAGGTATTATTTGCCTACCAGCACCACGCCGCCGTTTTTCGGGATGCTGAGCTTCATCTTCCCGTTCTTGCCCACGCGGCGTTCGGCCAGTTTGCCTTGCAGCTTTTCATCGTCTTCGTAGCAAGCCACAGTCTCGCCTGCGGCAAACATCGGCAGTTCCACTTCCAACTCAACAGTCTCGTCCTGCGCGCTCACTCCGGCCACATACCACGTGTCGCCATGGCGGCGCGCCAGCACGGCATACTTGCCGGGATAGCCATCGATGAAACGCACGTCGTCCCATGTCGTGGGCACTTTCTTCATGAAGTCGATAGCCCATTCCGGTGCGTCCGTCATATTATTGGGAGTCAATGCAAAATGCTGCACTGCACTTTGGAACAGTATAGCCGTGGCCAACGCATACACATCCGAAGTCACACGCTGGCTTCCTTTCGGCGCATTCTTCTTATTATAATACTTATTAAGGGTGCTCCCCCCGAAGTCCATGCTGCCCACGGTATTACGGATGAAGGGATGCAAAGTGGCGTTGAAAGCTTCCGCATCGCAGGCGCCTTGCGAGAAATTCATGTTCTCGCTGGCCAGCACAGCCTCGGCCGACACGAAATTGGGGTACATGCGCTCCCAACCGCGCGGCAACGTGCAACCATGGTAAATCACCAACAACCCGTAGTCGTTCGCGTCGCTCAGGATGTCTTCGTAGAGCCGCATCGTCTCTTGCTTGTCGCTGCCGATAAAGTCCACCTTGATGCCGCGTATGCCTGCATCGCGCATCCAAGCCATCTCGCGGCGGCGCACCGGAGTGCGGTCCATCCGGCCACGCGGTCCCTGCGGCGCGTCGTTCCAATGTCCGTTGGAGTTATACCAAAGATAAAGTCCCACGCCTTTCGAAGCGGCATAACGCGCCAGTTCTTCTATCTTCTTATGGCCGATGCGTGAATCCCACCAAGCATCCACGAGCACCGATTCATACCCCATGGCAGCTGCGAAATCCACATATTCCTTTTGCTCATCATAGTTCATGCTTGCATCCCCACGCACAATCCAGCTCCACGTGCCGCGGCCATACACATAAGGACGCGAAGGCTCATATTGCGGTTCCACCACATCGAAAGCCACCGTGGTCTCGGCAATGGGCGCCAACGTCGTGCCCACGGTAATGGTGCGCCAAGGCGTTTCGCCCGGCAACATCACGCCCGGCGAAGTCGTCCCGTTGCCATTGTATTCACCTTCCTGGGGGAAACCGATAGCATACAGTTGCCCCTTTCCACCCAACAAACGGCTGGCACAATAACGGCTGTCAACACCCGTCTCGGAAATCAGCACCCAGCCTTTGTCACCCGTGCGGAACAAGCAAGGGAAGGAATAACCTTCACCCCATCCATTTTTCCCCAAGGCATCATCCACCGTATAGGAAGTCTCATAGCTGGGCGAAGTACGGGCAAAACCGCCCATTGGCTTCGACTGCGGGCAAAGGAAGGTAGTGCTGCCTTCGGGCAAAACGAAGCCCGTAGCCTCTTCCGCCACCACTGCACACATGCGGTCGCCTTGCGGATAAAGTTTATAACGGAATGCCACGTCGTGGCCGCTCACGTGGAACTCCACGTCCATCACCCTTTTCCCATCCTTGTAGAAAGGACAAACGGCCTGCGTGGCCTGCACGTCCACGTGGCTGCGCTTGATGGTGCGCAGGTCGTATTTGATTTCTTTCGCCCCGATGCGGAATTCTGTGTCGGCCAAGGTCATGCCTTGCGTCCAATCGCCCAAATCCGTGCGCATGCCCAACGGAGAATTTTCCAAGAACACCACGCCGTCGTATGCCACATTATATACCGGCCGGCCACCATCGTCAGCCACCGTCACCCGCAACTTCTTGTCCGGCGACGAGAACTCCACAGTAGCCGCACTCACTCCCACGCAGGCACAAGCCATGCCTGCCCACAACAAAAACCTTTTCATAATTCTTCTCATTCTTGTTTTTCTATCATGATGGGCAAAGATAGGGAAAAACAAGAAAGGGGCACCCCCTGATTTGTAACATAAGTTTTTGCCTTTGTAACAACAGGGTAAAAAGAACAAGAAACAAAGGCCGTTTCCTGCAAAAAGCATGGGGAAAAGCCCTAATCTATATCAAAGCGGAAACTATGCCACAAGCGGTCTTCTGGAAGCGGCGCTTCCACACATATTTCCTTTTTAGACACCGGATGGATGAAACGGACGCGGCGCGCATGCAAGCTGATGCTACCATCCGGATTGCTGCGCGGGGCACCATATTTCAGGTCGCCTTTTATCGGGCAGCCGATCTTGGCCAATTGGCAACGGATCTGATGATGGCGCCCGGTCTTCAAATCCACTTCCAACAAATAATAACGGTCGGAACGGCCGATAAGCCGATAATCAAGAATGGCCTGTTTCGCCCCCGGCCTTTCCGCATCGTAGGCATACGACTTGTTTTGCTTCTCGTTGCGCACCAACCAATGACACAACTCACCCTCGGGCGATGCCGGACAATTCCCCACAATCGCCCAATATGTCTTTTTCACCTCTTTCGTGCGGAACATTTCGTTCAGCCGCGCCAACGCCTTTCCCGTGCGGGCAAAAACCACCAGTCCGCTCACGGGGCGATCCAAGCGATGCACCACGCCGAGGAACACGTTCCCCGGCTTATGGTACTTCTCTTTGATATACTCTTTCACCTCCTCCACAAGGGGCCGGTCGCCCGTCTTGTCGCCTTGGACGATTTCCGAGCTCCTCTTGTTGACGATGATGATGTGGTTGTCTTCGTAAACTACGTCCATCGGCTACATGTTCATGCCGCCATCGATTTGTATCACCTGGCCCGACACGTATGCCGACAAGTCGGAAGCCAGGAAAAGCGCCACGTTGGCCACGTCTTCCGGTGTTCCGCCACGGCGCAAAGGAATCTTCTTGCACCATTCCGCGCGCACGTCGTCCGGCAAAGCCGCCGTCATGGCCGTCTCAATGAACCCCGGCGCAATGGCATTGGCACGGATGCCCTTCGCTCCCATCTCCTGCGCGATGGACTTCGCCAGCGCAATCAACCCGGCCTTGGAAGCCGCATAGTTACACTGTCCGGCATTGCCATGCACTCCCACCACGGAAGCCATGTTGATGATGGAACCGCCACGCTGGCGCATCATCACGGGCACACAGGCATGGATGAAATTGAAAGCGGACTTCAAGTTGACCGCAATCACGGCATCCCACTGTGCTTCCGACATGCGCAACATCAGCCCGTCTTTCGTAATACCGGCGTTGTTCACCAAGATGTCGATGGAACCGAACTCTTCCTTCACCTGTTTCACCACTTCTTCCGTCTGCGCGAAATCGGCCGCGTTGGAAGCATACCCCTTGGCTTTCACGCCAAAGGCTGCGATTTCATCCTCCGTTGCCTTGCCGTTTTCGTCTATCACCAAGTCCGTGAAGGCCACATTCGCCCCTTCTGCCGCGAACTTCAAGGCTATTGCCTTGCCGATACCACGGGCTGCGCCCGTGATCAAAGCTGTCTTACCTTCCAATAATCCCATAATCTATACGTTTTAATATGAATAATTACCTGCGTTCATTCCTCAATGCCCGATGTATCAGGGTCTTCACGATTTGCCGCGTTTCTTCTTTCTTCAACCCCTCTCCCAAACGCCCATAAATGTAAGGCACTTCCAAGCCTTTCACGCAATAATGCACCACATCGGCCACCAACGCCACATTCTCCACCGCAAACTCCCCCGAAGCGTTGCCTTCGTTCAAGATGCTGATCAGATACTGCGTCTCTTTTTGGTCGAAATGTTTGCGCACCTTCTCCACCATCCATATATCGCGGAAGAACTCGGCCCGCAAATTCCCGTTGCGCAAGACGACTTCCTTGATGGAGCTGAGATGCACATAAATCATCTCGACCAGTTTCTCCTCCAAGTCCATCTTCCGGCCTGCCACTTCGAACAATTTGGCAGAAAGCCGCTCCAGTTCCGTCTCTACGACAGCGAGATAGACCTCCTCCTTGCTCCTGAAATAAGTATAAAGCGTACGGCGCCCCTTTCCGGAAGCTACGGCGATGTCGTTCATCGTCGTATTTTCCAGTCCATGCTTGGCAAACAACTGCCTGGCCACGTCCACCAATATGTTTCTTGTCTTCGAAGCGGGCATAACGAATACAAAAATAAGGGATTTATTCCACACGCACAAAAAATTCCACGTTTCTTTCCCGCATCAGACCCAACAAACGCCCCGTCCGGCATCCTTCACGACAGGGGTAGGGCAAAGAATACACTTTCCAAAAGATACTTACTTTCTAAAAAGGAGATATACTGACTTGGCAAAGTAAGATATCTTATTTGCCCAAGTCAGTTATCTTACTTTGCCAAGTCAGTACATCTTCTTTTTCTGCGCCAATTTCCCTGCGGCCATTCCGGACATTCACAAAAAAAACATCAAAAAGCCGCTTGCGGGTTGGCAGCCTGAAGATTTTTCCATACCTTTGCAGGGTTATGTATATCCAAACCTTATGATAAAGCAATTCTTTTCCCTGCTCAAACGGTACATGAAGCCCTATCGCAAGTACCTGACTTGGGCAGTCATCCTGAATTTCGTGTCACAATGGTTGAACGTGTTCTCTTTCGCCGCACTGATTCCTATCCTGAACATCCTGTTCAAAATCGACACGACAAAATACGAATACATGCCAATGGACATCCACCACCTGAACAAGGATGTCCTGATCAACAACGGATATTACTTCATCAATTATATCATAGACCAAAACGGCGCCTTCTTCACGCTCATCATGATGGGGCTCATCCTGATTGTCATGACGCTGCTGAAAACGGCAGGCTACTTCGCCTCTTCCGCCGTCATGGTGCCGCTCCGCACCGGCATTGTGCGCGACATCCGCATACAAGTATATAATAAGGTGTTGAAACTCCCCTTGAGCTTCTTCTCGGAAGAACGCAAGGGCGACATCATCGCCCGCATGAGTGCCGACGTGTCGGTCGTGGAAAACTCCATCACCAGTTCCATCGACATGCTGATACGCAACCCCATCACCTTGTTCGTATGCTTCATCACGCTGTTCTCCGTCAGCTGGCAACTCACGCTGTTCGTACTCGTCGTCCTGCCTTTTGCCGGCTGGGTGATGGGCGTAATCAGCCGCAAGCTGAAAAGCCAGTCCGTAGTAGCACAGGCGCAATGGGGCGACATCATGGCCCAATTGGACGAAACCCTGGGCGGGCTGCGCATCATCAAGGCCTTTATTGCAGAACGCAAGATGTCGGAGCGTTTCACCAAGACCAACAACGAGTTCCGCACGGCCATGAACGAAATGGTCATCCGCCAAAGTTCGGCCCATCCCATGAGCGAGTTCCTCGGCACGTGTGTCATCGTCATCGTCCTGTGGTTCGGCGGCGCGCTCATCCTGAACAGCTATTCGCTGATTGACGCGTCCATCTTCATCTTCTACCTGGTCATCCTCTACAGCATCATCAACCCGCTGAAGGAATTCTCCAAGGCTTTCTATAACGTGCCCCTCGGATTGGCCAGCATGGACCGCATCGACATGATCCTGAAAGCCGAGAACCCCATCAAGGAACCGGAGAAACCCAAACCGCTGAACAGCTTCGACGCGGAAATAGAATTCCGCGACGTGTCGTTCAGCTACATTCCCGGACGCCCTGTCCTGAAACACATCAACCTGAAAGTGCCCAAAGGGAAGACCATCGCCTTGGTGGGCCAATCCGGTTCGGGGAAATCCACGATGGTGGACTTGGTGCCGCGCTATCATGACGTGAGCGAAGGGGAAATCCTCATCGACGGCAAGAACGTGAAAGACGTGTCCATCGCTTCCCTGCGCTCGCTGATAGGCAACGTGAACCAGGAAGCCATCCTGTTCAACGACACATTCTACAACAACATCACCTTCGGCGTGGAAAACGCCACAATGGAACAAGTCATCGAAGCGGCCAAGATTGCCAACGCCCATGAGTTCATCATGGAGTCCGAGAAAGGCTACGACACCATGATCGGAGACCGTGGCGGACGCCTATCCGGCGGCCAACGGCAACGCGTCAGCATAGCCCGCGCCATCCTGAAGAACCCGCCCATCCTAATTCTCGATGAAGCCACCTCGGCATTGGACACCGAATCGGAACGCCTCGTGCAGGAAGCCTTGGAACGCCTGATGAAGTCACGCACGACCATTGCCATCGCCCACCGCCTCAGCACCATCAAGAACGCCGATGAAATCTGTGTGCTCTACGAAGGTGAAATCGTGGAACGCGGCACCCATGAGGAACTTATCGCCCTGGATGGGTACTACAAGAAATTGAACGACATGCAGAGCCTGTAACGATCCAGGCCCTGCCATTCATATTCAACAGATATGCATCCTTTGGTTTCTGTCATCATACCTAACTATAACTATGCACATTTCATCCCCCAACGCATCGGCACCGTACTGGGACAGACATATCGTGACATAGAGCTCATCATCCTTGATGACGCATCAACAGACAACAGCCGGGAAGCCATTGAAAAGTACCGGGGAGAAGACCGCGTGAAGCACATTGTGTTCAACACATCCAACAGCGGCTCCACATTCAAACAATGGGAAAAAGGATTCCAACTGGCCCAAGGGGAATACATTTGGATAGCCGAATGCGACGACTACTCCGACCCGTCTTTTTTGGAACAACTGATGAAGGTATTGGAAAAGGACCCGGACATTAAAATCGCATTCTCCAATTCTTATTGGGTCACCCCTGAAAGCACATTCATAAATAAAGACTATACCATAGCTTCCCCGGTAAAAGTCTATCAAGGGAAAGACTTCGTTAAAAAACACCTGTTAAAAGAAAACTACATCTATAACGCCAGCATGGCGGTATTCCGGAAAGACGCGTTGGCTTCCGTTGACAAAAGTTTCAAGGACTACCGCTCATGCGGCGACAAAGTGTTTTGGGGCTCCATTGCAGAAAAAGGGAAGGTCGCATTTGTCTGCAAGCCCCTCAACTATTTCCGCATACACTCCGGCAAGGTAACAACCCGCTCCATCTCCAGCGGCCTCTTGTTCCGGGAAGAACACCGGCTCTTCCAGTTACGCCAGCGACAAGGTTACATCACATGGCAAAACCGCTACGACGTGGCATCCTATTTCTTGCAATACGTGAAGCGCATGAAAGACAGCTTCGACAACAGCCAAATCTATGCGGACTGCCTGCGCCTGTGGGCCAATGAACTCACCCCCCATAATCCGGCACTTCCCCTTTCGCATAGGGTTTTATGTGCCATCATGAACCTCTTGAAGAAAAAACCATGAAAATATCCATCATCTTACCGGTATTCAATGTAGCCGACTACATTGAAAGTTGCCTTCGTTCCATCTTTGCCCAAAGCTACAAAGACATTGAACTGCTCATCGTGGACGATGCCACAAAAGACGACAGCATGCAGATTGTCTCCTCCCTCCTGAAGCTTTCACCTCCCGAGTTCCCCGTGACGGTCATCCATCACGAACAAAACAAAGGACTCTCCGCAGCCCGCAACACGGGAATCGCCCATTGTTCGGGAGATTATCTGCTATTTGTGGACAGCGATGACGAAATCACGCCCAATTGCATTGAAAACCTAGCAAAGCAAGCCGCCCTTACCCACGCGGACATTGTCGTAGGCGACTACAAAGTCACCGGTTCGGAGGACTATTTCCCTCCACTTAAACTGAAAACTTCCTTAATCCGTGGAAACAAGCGCATCCGTGACAATTACATGCAAGAAAAGATTTACGTCATGGCTTGGAACAAACTCGTGCGCACCTCTTTCCTAAAACGACACGGCCTATATTTCAAAGAAGGATTGCTGCACGAAGACCTGCCATGGAATTTCCAATGTGTCTTCCACGCCAAAAGCATGGCCATCCTGAAAGAAGTCACCTATATTTATAAAGTACGGCCAAATTCCATAAAGACAAACGCCAAATTCCACAAAGAATATCAATCTGCCTGCCAAATCATCACATGGATGGCAAAATATGCCGCCTCGCAAGGCTTGCAAAATGACCGATGCGTGTTTACCTACATAGAAGCAGAAAAACTGAGGTTGCTATACACCTGCATGGGTTTTGGGAAGACAAAAGAGGATTTGCCCGAACTTTACCCCCTCTTAAGAAGCCTCCCACGCATGAAAGACATCGGCATCCTTACCAAGGAACTGTTCCACCATAGGAAACAAGTCCGCGACCTCCACTATCTACTCCCACCACACGAGGGAGAAGAATATTTTTGGAACATCCCTAACATCATGAACAAAAAAACATTCAGGGAAAAGGCACGGCTTTACGCATGGGTGGCAAAACGTTGGTGGCAAAAAATCAGGCATCCCGAAATAGGCTAAGACGTCTTTCCCAACGACTGGCAGATTTGGTCGTAAAGTGCCATCCTGCGGGCTTGAAGTTTCTCTATGTCAAACAATCCTGAAAGCTTTTCCAAAGCATGGTTGGCAAGAGTTTCTTGCAATTCTTCATGACGCACCAACTTTATGATTGCGTCTGAGAACCCCTCCGCAGTATCCGCCACCAAACAGTCTTCACCCGACACCAAGGGAATACCTTCAAGCCCTTTCGTTGTTGTCACGACTGGCGAAACCGAATAGAACGCGTCCAGCAATTTCATTCGCATGCCGCTCCCGATGCGCACAGGCACAACAGATATCCTACCGTTCAGGAACGACGACAGATTGTCCACGAAGCCCACAAAACAAACCCGCGAATCCAAACTTCGTACCACAGATTGTATTTCATTGCCCCACATGCCAACCACGCTCACCGTAATTTCCGGTTCCTCGCGCCGGACCAACGGCAACACGTCCCTGCAAAACCACACCAATGCATCCGCATTCGGGAAATGGGAACCATGCCCCACAAACACAACATCACGCGCATATTGAAAACGACAAGAATGTCGTTCGGGCAAAACAGCCGCAGGAGACACATAAACATCCACATTTGGGCAATCGGCCTGCATAAGCTTCCGGTCCACATCCGTCAACACGACAATTTTGTCATAATGCGAAAGTGCGGCTATCTCCTCGGACTTCTTCAACTGGAAAAGCCATTCGTCCGCCGGTTCCCTATTTTGGAACAAGGCCAATTCATTTTGATTCCTCACATAGCGTATTTCATGCTGCACAAAAAGCTTGACCACATCATCCGGCAACAAATAAACTAAAGACACAAATTCATAAAACTCTGTCTGAATCACGTCAAATCCTTTGCGCGCCACATCATAAACGAAACGGAGGAAACCAGAAGTCAGCATCGAGGCCTTTTGATACAAACACGAATGCTCCTTCACAAAATCCACTGCCCCGCTTTTCGCGAAAGCCGCCGGGCCATATTTCGCATACCTCTTTTTCATCCGCCTGTTGATTTTACGTTCCATGCTCTTCCTCACCGCATCAAAAAAACGGCAAGTCCACGTATCCGGATAAGAATCCCCCACCTGATTCACAGGATATGTCTCTTCCTTTGTTTCTTCATAAGCATAAAACGCCACATCTCCCCACACCTTCTTCAAGGCATCTAACGCATGTTTTCCTGCCTCGTCCCGGATATTAAACAAGACCGATATATCATACACTCCCCTCGCCCGGTCAATCATATTAAACACAGCTTGATTTCCTCCGGAATTCAAGGGATACGGAATATAAGGCAAGATAAACAATATCCTCATACACAATCATCTTTATAGATATATCTGCTTACGAATAGAAAAAAGCCGCTCAAAATTATAATAAACGGAGATTTTTTTCTGTGCGTTGCATGCCAGCCTGTGCTGCAAATCCTCGTCCGCAGACAGGCGCAACATGCAGTCGGCAAAATCAGAAGCGGTGTCGCCCACAAGACAGTCATCCCCCGCCGCAAGGCTGATGCCCTCCATCCCCTTGGCAGTCGTGACCACCGGAGAACAGGCAAACACAGATTCCAAGATTTTCACCCGTATCCCGCTGCCTATCCGCAGGGGGACAATGGAGATTTTCCCGTTGATAAAAGAAGCCAAGTCCGGGATATAGCCCGTGAACTCCACTTCATCGGCCTTGCATTGCAATTCCTTCATCTGTGGCTTGTCCCATTTCCCGACCACATACAATTTCACAGGTTCCATTGTCTTTGTTCGCAACACCGGCAGCACCTCTTCACAAAACCAACTCAGGGCGTCACGGTTCGGATAGTGCCCGCCGCTGCCGATAAACACGAAATCCTTGCAAGCCTTGAAATCCATTCCTTCCCCGCCGCCATGTACGCCCACGGGCGAGGAAATAATCTTTTCCTTCGGAAGGTATTCCGCCAGTATATTCCTGTCATAGTCCGACAACGTCACGACCTTGTCATATACGTTCAAGGCCGCGATTTCCGTAGCCTTGCTCTGTTCGTATGCCAACAAGTCATTGTAGTCGTGCTCCTTGAACAAAGAGAGCTCATTCCAATTCCGGACGAAACGCAATTCATGATGGATGAACACCTTTTTCACCTCTTTGGGCAACACGTATCCCAAATAAAGGTATTCGTACATCTCCACCTGTATGACATCAAATCCCCTGCGCGACACTTGGGCCACGAAATCAAGGAAACCGCTTTCGTACTGCACCAGCTTGTCGCTCAACAAAGACTCGGCCCGCAACAGCTTCTCGTCCCTGTCGTTTTTCTGCGCCAGCCAAGAATATGCCCTCTTATATTTCCGCCCGAATGAATCACGCAGGAAACGCAAGGTCTTGCAGTACAGGTTACGGGGAGAAAACCACCTGACTTCCTCATCCCCCTCATACAAACAAAATTCCACGTCGGGCCACAGCCGCCTCAATTGCGCCACTGCTTTCAGCTTGTCAGCCTGCAGATGCGGGAAAAAGCCATGCCCCCTCACATCGAACACCACAGTAATCCGATGTTCCCCCCGATAGTGGTCTATCATGTGAAACACGGCACTGTTACCTCCGCTATCAAGGGGGTAAGGTATATAAGGAAGCAATATAAGTATATTCATAATATCTACACCCTTTTCACACCGCAAAAGAGACTAGCTCATTTCACAAAGGTAGCCATTTATCCGATAGCATCCAAAACTAACAAGCGAAAAGATAAGCCCAGCAACTGTTTTTAAGTCCGACACGCGGATTGCTTGAATTTTAGTGCGGCCAACCCGCATGCACTAATTGACAGGAAAAATGCTACGTTCGTTTTTTTTTGCAACATCGCCCTCATTACCATTTCTTTTTCGTAATTTTGTCCAACAACCCCAAAAACAATAGATAATGAAACGGAACGACCCCTATCAGCATACGGCCTCATCAAAACACTCCCAAAAGACTATTCTTTGGAGAAGAATTGCTTGCTTACTCCTTATTATATTAGGAGGAGGTGGAATGAACCAGCTCCGCGCACAAGGACACGGCATGGAATGCTGGATGGACGACCGAGGCTTGTGGACATGGGGCTTCACGGACAAGTTTGCCGTATATGGCAACCAGACGTGGCAATATGAATCCGACCAAAAGAATGGCGACAACCGTACTTTGGTGCTCCGCAACGGCGATGAGCGGCTTCGCGCCGACTTCCAACTGACGAGCGACACCACCTGTACCATCACCGTGGACGGCTGTAAACCGCAAACCTACCGCCGATGGGACAGCCGCAAGGGTATCTTCGCCTATCTTCCGGCAGACAACACACCGCCCGCGCCGTGCACATTCCAAGAGGACAGCATGGTGTTGCGCGGATATTGGCCACAGGCAGCAGGACAACCGCTAACTTGCCTATACACCAAGGCATTCACGCCGGAACAAATATCGGCCACGACAGACATTGATTCCGCCGGTCATTTCAAGCTCTGCCTTTCGCTCACAGGACTGACGAACGTAATCCTCCAGGCAGGCCAAACCGGATATGAATCTTTATGCCTCAGCCCGAAAGGAAACGCTTTCGCCTACCTGCAAGACGGCACGACCTTGGTCATGGGGACTGACAGCCGCCTATGCCATGAAAGAATGGCCACCCAAGGATTCGAATCTTTCACAAACGACAGACTCACCGACAACGCATGCGTCCGCGAAGTGCGGAAACTTCTCGCCCAAAGCCAGGCCGCGCTGACCCGCACCTTGCAACAACACCCCAACCTCTCGGCTGCCTACCGCCATCAAGCTGAAGAAGAAATCTCCTATTCCATCCTGTGGACTTTGTTCAACCAACAATTCCATCGCATAGACTCCACTCCGGCATTCTCGCCCGAGCTTCTCTCCCTGGCGGATTCCCTCATGCGCGAGATGCCCGCCTTCCCCACCATGACCAGCATGACCCACTGGGTTTTCATGGAAAACTGCCTTTCCTATTTCCTTGAACAGGATTACCCGGGCTACTTGCGCCAAATCAAGCGAGCCTTGTCGGAAGACAAAAGCCTGCAAGTGCCGGACAGCACCATGCGCCACCTAGGCCAGACATTGGATGCGGGCACCGCCCTGTTACACAAGACCGCAGGAAAAGAAGCGGTCGCCACATTCCACCAACAGCAATCTGCCACCCTTCGGGAATTGAACCGATATGCAGAACCGGACTTGTCCACCACCGCCTTCTTGAGAAGCCAGTTGGAAGCCATCGCCCCGCTCCCTTTGCCGGACGGCCAAAAGGATTACATGAAGGCCATGGCCATGATAGGCCACATAGAGCGCAACCTGCTCCCCTTGCCGGACAAAGTGTATCGGGAAGCCCTGTGCCAAATCGGCTCACCGGATTTGCGGGAAACCGTAAGCCACCACCAACTGGCCTATCAACGTGTGCAGCAAACCGACTTTGACTACCAAGGTTCGCTCAAACCGAACGACATCGTGGCCGGATTGACCGACGGACAGGAAATCCTGCGACGCATCCTCGCGCCTTTCCGCGGGAAAGTGGTCTATACCGACATCTGGGGAAGCTGGTGCACACCCTGCAAGCGGGACATGAAACTTTTCGCACCCGCCGTCAAGGAAGCCCTGAAAGGCCGCGACGTGGTGTTCCTCTATTTAGCCAACAACACCTCGGACGCTTCTTGGAAACAAATCATCAAGGAATATGGTTGCGTGGAGCCGCAGACCGTCCACTACAACCTGCCTGCCGAACAACAGGAAGCCGTGGAACGCATCCTCCTTCACCAAGGAACATATCCTTCCTACGGCCTGTTCGACAAAAACGGGAAACTCGTCACCAAAAACGCGCCATGCCCCGGCGGGAAAGACCAGCTCATCCAAGTGATAGAGGAACTGCTACGCAAATAAAGCCGCTTTTTCCACTTCCGGGCAACTTTATTTCGGCTTATCTTTCCCCTCCTCAGTCCCAAGAAACAAGCTGCGGAACAACATCCGCCCTGTCTCGGTCGTCATCATCTTGTCATAGAAGTGCGCCGCCTGGGACTGCTGATAGTATCCTTCCAACAAATTGACAATGAGATCCGCTTCGAACAGCGGTTCGAAATGCAGTTCGCGGGCGGCATCGAAACGGTGATGACCGCCCACCACGTCTGCTAGCCACCCCTTTTCTTCTTCGGACAAACGCGGTTCTTCCCGCAACCATTCCGCAACAAGCTTGCGGCCTTCCTCCTGCTGGTGCACCGGCAAGCTGTTTCCATACAGCTTCCGTGCCACGGGGCAACCGATGTCGTGCAGCCACGCCGCCATCTCCACCAATTCCACCCGTCCGTATTCCCATCCCTCGCCTGCGGCAATCAGCCGCGTGTAAGCCGCCACCGACTGTGTGTGCGTAATTTGTTCCGCAACCGGCGGATTCGCGACGTAATACTCCGTCACGCGCCGCGAAATGCAATCTTTCAATTCAATTTTATCCAAAACACCCGCCATGTCTTTACCTACTTATTATATACCGGATGGCAAATATAAAAAATCCCCGCCAAAGTCCTACACTTCTATCAGGGGAAAAACGCACCGGCCATTGGGCAAGAATGGCAAAGAGCCACATAGCTCCATTTTCCTGCCGTTTTCTTCCGCACATTCCTTTCTTTTTCTTACTTTTGCAGTAGAAACATTCTAAATCCTCTATATCATGAAAATCCGGCATGCCCTATTGCTTATCAGCCTTGCAACTGCAAGCCTCCTGTCTGCACAAACGCAACCGCTCCCCACCTATTTGGACGACACGAAACCCCTCGAAGAACGGGTGGAAGACGCGCTCTCGCGCATGACGCTCGAAGAGAAAATCGACGTCATCCACGCCCAAAGCAAATTCAGCTCGCCCGGCGTGAAACGGCTGGGCATCCCTGAGTTCTGGACTTCCGACGGCCCGCACGGTGTGCGACCCGACGTGTTATGGGACGACTGGAAACAAGCCGGGCACACCAACGACTCCTGCGTGGCCTTTCCCGCCCTCACCTGCCTGGCCTCCACCTGGAACACCGACTTGGCGCGCCGCTACGGCGAAAGCCTTGGCGAAGAAGCCCTCTATCGCGGCAAGGACATGATGCTAGGCCCTGGTGTCAACATCTTGCGCACCCCGCTCTGCGGCCGCAACTTCGAATACATGGGCGAAGACCCCTACCTGGCCTCGCGCATGGTGGTGCCCTACATCCAAGGCCTGCAGTCGAAAGGCGTGGCGGCATGCGTGAAACATTTCGCGCTGAACAACGACGAGACATACCGCAACGAAGTGAACGTCATTGTCGATGACCGCGCGCTATACGAGATTTACCTCCCGGCCTTCAAAGCCGCCGTCACCGAAGCGCACACCTGGGGGCTGATGGGTTCCTATAACCTGTTCGAGAACCAGCACAACTGCCACAACCAACGGCTGCTGAACGAGATTCTGAAAGGCGAATGGGGCTACGACGGGGTGGTCGTGTCCGACTGGGGCGGTGCGCATGACACGCGCCAAGCCATCACGAACGGACTCGACATGGAATTCGGCACGTGGACCGACGGCCTTTCTTTCGGCACGTCGAACGCCTACGACAACTATCACCTCGCCCTTCCCTACCTGGCACTCATCCGGAAGGGAGAATACGGCACCCGTGAACTGGACGACAAGGTGCGCCGCGTCTTGCGACTGTTCTTCCGCACCAACATGAACCGCCAGCGGGGCTTCGGTTCACAATGCTCGGAAGCCCACTACGCCGCTGCCCGCCAGATTGCCGGGGAAGGCATCGTGCTGCTCCAAAACACGAACGGAGTGCTTCCCATTGACACCGTGAAAACACGGCGCATCCTGGTCGTGGGGGAAAATGCCATCAAGATGATGACACCCGGCGGAGGCAGCTCCACGCTGAAGGCGCAACATGAGATTCTCCCGCTCGACGGGTTGCGCCAAGCCTTGGGCAACGGAATAGAAGTGGAATATGCACGGGGCTACGTGGGCGACCCGAACAACGAAGTGGAAGGAGTCCCGGCACCATACGACCTCGCGGAACAACGTTCGCCACAGGAGCTGCGGGATGAAGCCGTGGCCAAAGCCCGTGAAGCGGACTACGTGATTGTCTTCGGCGGCCTGAACAAAAGCTGGCATCAGGACTGCGAAGGAGCCGACCGCAAGGAATACGGCCTGCCCTACGGACAAGACAGCCTAATCGAAGCCTTGGCAGATGTCAACAAAAACCTCGTGTATGTCAACATCTCCGGCAACCCCGTGGCCATGCCGTGGAAAGACAAGGTGCCCGCCATCGTGCAGGGGTGGTTCCTCGGCTCCGTAGCCGGCGAGGCCTTGGCCGACGTGCTCACGGGACGCACCAATCCTTCGGGCAAATTGCCCTATACCTGGATGGCCGCACTGGACGACGTGGCCGCGCACCGGCTCGGCACTTACCCCGGCACATGGCGCAAGGATGAAAAAATCATTGACGAAGAATACAAGGAAAGCATCTTCGTGGGCTACCGCTGGGCGGACAAGGAAAACATCCGCCCGCTCTTCGCTTTCGGCCACGGATTGAGCTACACCTCTTTTAATATAGGAAAAGCCCAAGCTGACAAAAAAGAAATCACAGCCTCGGACAGCATCACTTTCACCGTCAGCGTCACCAACACGGGAAAACTAGCCGGAGCGGAAGTCGTGCAACTCTATGTCCGCGACTGTGAGTCGTCATTGCCACGCCCCTACAAGGAACTCAAAGCCTTCCGGAAAGTGCGCCTCGCCCCCGGCGAAACCCGCGAAGTGCGGCTGACCATCGGAAAAGCTGCCCTCAGCTACTACGACGACCGCACCAAGCAATGGACTGCCGAACCAGGACGTTTTGAAGCCCTCATCGGCAACGCCTCGGACTGCATCACCTCGAAAGTGACTTTCCGGCTAAAATAAGACCAATGGCTACAAACGAAAAGAATAAGCCAAAAAGAAGTTCCACCAATATTTTTGCCAAACGCCCTGCACTGCGTTGAAACAAGCTTATGGTTCCTCGACTCTAAAAAATGAGCGGAACACAAGCCGGGGTGTGACGTATTTTGTTTCGTGTTGAAGTATTTTTTACATGGTGTTGAAACGGTAGGCGAATGACACTTCCACGAAACTGGTGACGCCCGTTTCGCGCGTTTCGTTCCACAGGCTGCCCGACATGTTGGATGAGAAGCCCGTGTTTTGATGCAGGATGTCGTACCATGTCAGGTTGATGCTGGCATTCTTCTTTTTGAGGAACTTGTAGGCGGCTGTCAGGTCCCACCGCCATTCCGTGCGGTTGGCCGAACCTAGGGCAAAGCCCCGGTAGTCCGTCATGTTTAGATTGGAACCGAGCGTCAGGAAATCGCCAATGTAACCGTCAATATGCCATGTCGCGCGGACAGTGTGTGTCGTGGACTCGAAGTCAGCCAAGGCATTGGTGCGGTAGTCGAGGTTGTAGCGCATGTCCAGCCGGGTTTGTATGTGCGTGTTGCCGTAGCTTGGGTTCAACGCGATTTCCGCGCCTTTGCTGATGGTCACACCTTTGACCGAGGTCTGTTCGCCCATACGCTGCACATATTCGGCACGGTGGTCATAGTTGCCGCCAAGGGAGGCGTTGCACGTCACGTTGCCCAGCATGAGGAAAGTCCCTAGTTTGGCCCAGGCATTGTACGTGCCGTTGATGTTGTCCGTCATGACGCGGCTCACGCCTGTGGCCGTGTCATAAGTGGTGCGCTGGCTGAGGGCGTTTTGTTGCACGGTCACATTCACGTCGGCAGTCAGCTGGTGTCCCATGGCATAGCGCAGCCTGAACTGGTGGTTGAACGTGTTTTCCAAGTCTGGGTTACCCACACGGATATAGAGCGGGTTGCTGTAATCCGTCACGGCGGCCAGAAGCTGTCCCGAAGGCATGCTGTTGGCACCGTCGTAGCCCAATGTGATGGTGTGTTTGTCCTTGGCATGAAACTCCATTTCCAATGAGGGTGTATAGAGCACAGAGGCCACTGCGGTGTCGGCTTCCAGTCCGCTTTCGGTATGTCCCACTTCGCGTCGCATGGGAGACACATAGAGTTTGACCTGCAGGCGCACGGCATCCCATTTCATGGTGAGTTGTGCGCCGATGCGGTGGGCGTAGTCTTTCGTACGGACACGGTAGCTCAGTCCGGGAGATTCCGTCATGCCTTCGGTGGACAAATCGAACGGGTCGGCCACGTCGGCCATCGTGCCGTTGTGATCGTAATAGCGTTGGCGGTTGTTTTGGTCGGAGAAGTTGAACCCGTATTCCAGCCCCGCGTAGTGTTTTTCCCCGAAATTGTGGTTGAAGAAGATTTTGGCGTCCACTTCGATTTGTTCGTTGAAGTTATGCGTCAGGCGGTTGAGTTCCGACGGGGAGGTGCCGAGTTGATAGAAAACCGTGCGGTGCTCGTCCCATGAACGGCTGTCGGTCTTGTTGTATTTGATGCCGGTGCCGAAACCTATCTCGTTCTTATTGTCGTTGAATCCGCGCGACAACTGGCCGTTCCAATCCAGGTTCCTTGTCTTGCTGCGGCTGACAGTGCGGCTTTCCGTTTCGTTAAGGCGCAATGCGGACAGGAGGGAGTCATCGAGCCATGTAGTGTGCGATTCGTCGGTGTAGGGATTGCCGCTGAAAGCTTCGCTGCGGTCTTCCGACTGCGACTTATCGTCGGAAAGTCCCATGTTCAGGTTGCTAATCCATTGGTAACCGTTTTTGAATGAACCGCTCAGTGCGGCCTGTGCCTGTGCCATGTGGCTTGTCGAGCCGGAAAGGGCCGAGCGGTTGGTGTATTGGGTGTAGTCGGGCAGGTATTGCTGTTCGGCAGATTGTGTTTCGGTTTCATCTTTACGATAGTCGTAATTCAGCCCGGAGAACACAGAGGCTTGCTTGAAGTTGTGGGTAAACACGAACCGCGGGCCGCCATAAACGTAACGTTTCACGGGAACATGTCCGTTGGGCATATCGCTATAATAGGCAAATACACTCAGGTCTCCTTTCTTTTTCTCCCATATATGCGCGTTGGCATTGACAAGATAGGTCTTCTTCTTGTCCGACGTGCCGGCTTCGGCATTCCCCATCAGCATCCGGTTGACGGGCTCTTTGGTCTCCATGTCCATCACCAGGCGGTTGCCGCTATGCACGTCCGTGGTGTCCTTCACGGACTCATAAATCTTCACGGCCTTCAGCTTTTCGTTGGGGATGTTTTCCAAGGCTACGCTCACGTCATTCTTGAAGAAGGGGTCTCCGTTGAGGCGCATCTCCTCAATGTCGCGCCCCATGTAGGTCAACCGTCCGTCATCGTATTGCAGGCCGGGCAGGCGGCGCACCAGTTCCAGCAACACCGAACCGGCGGGCATCTCATAGGCATCGGTGTTGAACACGGTAGTGTCTCCCCGTTGGTATATCTTTTTCAGTTCTTCCATGATGACCGTCTCTTCCAAGGTGACGGGGCGGCTCACCATGACCACGCTGTCCAGGAAAAGGCCTTCCATGTATCCGCCCACGTCAATCGTTTTTATCGTGCTGAATACTTGGTCGATGGGCTGCATGCCTACGTAGCTGATGCGTACTCGCAGCCGCCTGTCTTTTAACTTGTGCAGTTTGGTTGCAAAAGAGTAGATTTCGAAATGCCCCTTTGGGTCGCTTACGGTTATGGTGTGTTTCGACGTGTCGCCCACGCAAGTGATTTGTATGTTGGCTCCGGAAAGCGGATAGGGTACGGAATCGAACTCATCTGTGCCATATATATTCCCTTCTAACCGATAGCGTATGCCGTCGGCTGCCAAGATTTGCGCGATGACCGGGTTAATTTGGCTGTCATCTTTATTGGGAGCTGTTTGGAGTTGCCTGATATATTGCGCCTTGCCCGGCGAAGCGCAGAGCAAGGCGAGAATGAATATGATGATGTATCGATTCATCCTTCATATGTTACTTTCGCTAATACACCCCATTCTTCAGCAAGGTTTATTGCAATAATCACTGCTTGCCTGGCATTGTCACTAAAAGCTCTTTTATAGCATGCAACGAAAGTATAGTCATTTACTCGTTTCGCTCCACATAATCCTTCATAACACCCAGCTGCGTAAATTCTACGCATAAGTTCTGCTTCGAATCGAGTATCAACGGCATGGCTTAATTGTAGTGTGATGGTGAGATCGGATGACTCTGAACTTTTAACTGTAGTCGTTTGGATGGTTTCTTCCATCATGGCACTGTTTGCAGTCAATTGCATAGCAAAGCATACAAATAAAATTAAAATTAACTTTTTCATGATATGGAAATTTTAAAATCAAACAATGCAAAATTAAAAAATACGAATTATATATGCAAGGAAATCCCTTAAAAAATATAAAATAGCAGAACGAAATCGGTACAGTTCCTATACATGGGGATTTAACATATAATGAAATGTCCGCGATGAGTCCAATTAAGGAACGAATAGACATGATACAGCAAAGAGCCCGTTTAAATTTTCTGACAAGATCTCATATTGCCAGGTCTCTTTTGAGTTTGTTTCCGGCCAAGATAGCCCGCTATCCTCCTTATAAAATCAGAAAAACATCCTCGAAAACCACTCTCAAAATAAACCTGAGCAAAAATTAAACCGACTCTAAAGGACATTCATTGGGCTTAGAAAGGCGTTTCGCGTACAGGACATCTACGGACGGATTCCATAATGGGGCCAAAAACCGGATGCAAAAGGAGATAAAATTGTTTTTGTGCGAGAAAAAGTATAGCCTGCGCCTTGAAATTCTATAAACGCCTGTATCATTTGTATAAACACCACTGGCGATTAAAGAATCTGTGGGAGAAAAGAAGTTTTCCGGCCAAGCATCCATGTTTTTTTTGGGGGGGAGGAGGAAATGTTAAGGTTGGAAAAGTTTCAGCAATGTTTCAGCAGGTAAACCAAGAACATTCATAAATCCTTATTTTAAGGTCTTTATGGAGGCCTTAATGTACCCCCGCCGGGAGTATTAAGCATAAAATGTCATAAAATCAAATGCATGTAAGTATAATGATAATCAGCAAATTGTCGGATTGCTAATTTTTGTAAAAGTCGCACAAAGTCGCACAAAATTGCAATGAAGTCGCACAAAAGTCGCACAAAACTTTTTTATGCGACCTTGATTTTGTATCTTTGTTGTGCGATTAAATGTTATAAATTATGGCAAGAATTAATGATGTGAAATTATCAAAAGTCCGTGAAGACGGCAAGGCGGAAATAATTGTTCGTCTCTATGTGACCAAGCTCTTTTGCCCGCAATTCAGGAGCGGCTTGTTTGTTGACCCTAAAAGGTTCATTCAGGCGGAAAGGGGGTCACGCGCAAGGTGCGCAAGTTATGAGATAGACATTCCGAGACGGGGGAAGCATAATTTTGCAGAAGTAAAGGAGCTGGAGGAAACAGGCATGAAACTGGCTCTTTACTTGCAGCGAATCCTTAAAATCTGTGATGCTACCTCCGAGAAACATAAAGATGAACTGACAACGGAGTGGATTGCTACCTCATTGAGGCTCATCAACAAGGAAAACACCAACATAGAGAATATAAGCTATCAGCACATTGCGGAGTTGATGGAAAAGGAACGTCAGGAGATAGAGGCGGAAAGTATCAAAACAAGCAAGCGTTCTTTCTTTGACCTTATGGCGGACTTTCGGGATAATGCCAAGAAGAAAGTGAACGGTAAGCGCGAGGGCGACAAGTCGGAGGTGTGGAAGAAGAATTTCAATGTACTTCTTCGTGACCTTAAGCGGTATGAGATGTTTGTCCGGTTGTCGGACGCGAAAAGGAGAAATTTCGTTCTTGACGTGGATTCGATGAATAGCGAGACGATAGAGGATATAGAGTCTTATTTGCGCAATGAGCATGCCTTGTTGGAGGACTACCCGGAAATATTCAAGAAGATACCTGCATCTACCGACACCAAACGGAGAAGTCCTAAGCCGTCTCCGCGTGGTAACAATTCAATTTGTACGCTTTTCAAGAAGTTCAAAGCGTTTTTTAGTTGGCTCAACGAGGAGGGAATTACGGATAACAACCCATTTGATAAATACAAGGGAGTGACAAGTGAACGCTACGGCACACCTTATTATATTAGCTTGGAGGAGCGCAACCGAATCGCCGACTTCGACCTTTCGGGGCATCCGGAATTGGCCGTACAAAGGGATATATTCACATTTCAGTGTTGCATAGGGTGTCGGGTGAGTGACTTGGTGCGTTTGACGGAGAGGAATGTGATAGACGGCGTTGTGGAGTATATTCCAAGCAAGACAAAGGAAAACATGAAGGTCGTGAGTGTGCCGTTAAATGAACGTGCGCGGGCTTTGGTGGAGAAATACAAGGGCGTGGACGCGAAAGGCAGGCTGTTTCCGTTTATTAGTCCGCAGAGGTACAACGATGACATAAAAGAGATATTCCGGTTGTGTGGCGTGACCCGGCTTGTGACCGTGGTAAACAGCGTGACCGGGAAAGAGGAACAGCGGCCTATCAACGAGGTGGCATCTTCACACATGGCGCGGAGGTGTTTTGTGGGGAATCTTTATAAGAAACTGCAAGACCCGAATATAATTGCATCCATGTCCGGCCATGCACAAGGAAGTAGGGCGTTTGCACGTTATAGAGAAATAGACAAGGACGTGAAGAAAAATGCTGTTTCGTTAATAAATTGAGTTAAGGGGAAAGTTATGGAGTTGGCAGTAATTCAAAGCAGGATTTACGAGGTGAGAGGCGTGAAAGTAATGCTGGACAAGGATTTGGCGGCACTCTACCAAGTGGAGGTGCGGGCGTTGAATCAGGCCGTGAAAAGGAACATGAAAAGGTTTCCGCCTGATTTCATGTTTCAGTTGACCAAAGAGGAATGGGAAAACTTGAAATCACACTTTGTGACTTCAAATTGGGGCGGTGTGCGCAAGCTGCCTTATGCTTTCACGGAACAAGGGCTTGCGATGCTGTCCGGGGTGCTGAACAGTGATTTGGCCATAGAGGTGAATATCGGCATCATGCGGGCATTCGTGGCCATACGGCAAGGATTGCCGCTGGTGAACACAAGCAAGGAGCTGGAGGAGCTGAAAGCCCGGCTCAAAGAATTGGAGGAGGCCAGCGAGGAGACAATGGCTGCAATCAATGACCTGTCGGAAGACACCCGCAAGGAATTGGACGATATTTATTTGGCACTCTCGCAGCTTGCCACCAAGCAGAAGAAGGCTTCAAATCCTCAACCCATAGGATATAGAGCCATCCAGGAGCGAATGAATATGGAAAAGGATGATGAGAAATAACTGTATTAAGGCTTGACATGATTTCGTTTGTTAAAGTCGCTCATTGAGCGGCTTTTTTTGTGCCTTATTGCAAGGAATAGCAAACATTTGGCTAATTGTTTCGTATGGTTTTGCTCATTGTTTTATAGCCGCTTAACTGTTTTTTATTTTTGCAATACCCGATGTTGTGGGGGTGGCAAATTGTCAGCCGTCAGGGCGCAAGACCACTTAATTAAAAATTCAGGATAATATGAAATTAAATGAAATTTTAATGTCAGGCGCGAATGTATCATTCACGATTACAGCAACTGACCTAAAAGAATGGATGCTTGAGCTAATGGCGGAACAGAAAAAAAGCACCGTCCCGGCTCAACCCGAAAAGTATTTGACCGCGCAGGAGACCGCCGAAAAGTTGGACGTGGATACCTCCACGTTATGGCGATGGGACAAAACGGGCTATTTAAAGAAAATCAAGGTTGGGAACAAAATCCGCTATCGTGAAAGTGATGTGCTTAAATTGATGGAGGGCTGACTATGGAAACAAGAAAAGCGGCCATAACAGCCGCCCCGAATACCGATGCAAATGTACACAATCCTAACGACATGGCAAAAGTTTTGGATTACTTTCGATATACGGTAGGGACAACGCTCGATTGCATGTTTGCTACGGGTATTTTGCGCAACTGCATCACATGGTACGTCCGTGACTTGGAACGTCTTGGATTGTTGCAAGCCATTTACGTTGCGCCTGACAGGCGGACACACTTCATGGCAAAGCATTATTCCGCTGACCCGTCAAAGTGGGTTGAAAAACATGACATGCAGTTGCCTTTGTTCGAGGAAGGAGGTGCGGCATGGGAGTGAATTTGTTTGACTTGGGGCAAGAGTTAGCCCAAAGGCAGGCGGAAACCCAAAGCGGTGTACCACGTGAAGTGATGGATATAATCACCGCTTCCCGACTTGACCTGACGAGGGATAACCCCGACCCGGAAGCCATTCTCTTGTGCAACGGACTGCCATTTGCCACGCGCGGTAATTTCTCCGTTATCATAGGATTGCCCGGCAGCAGAAAGTCTTTCCTGATGACCATACTTGCGGGTGCGTATCTTCATGGGGAGTGCGGATGTTTCAGGTCAGCCAACGGCAAGGGGACAATACTGTGGATAGACACGGAACAGGCACCGGGGCACGTTGCACGTGTAGGCCGTCGGATTAACCGTTTGGATGGCCGTCCGGAGAACGAAAACGCACCGGAGGTGGTAATCCTCATGTTGCGGGAATATGCCCCACAGCAACGAAAAGACGTGTTCCGGTATTCGTTGGAAGTCTTTCACCCTGATTTGGTCATATTGGACGGTGCGGCGGACTTGATGGACGACCCAAACAACATAGAGCAGTCCGCAGAGATACAGCAGTTGCTGATGGCCACGTCAAAGCAATACGACTGCCACATTTCCACTGTGGTACACTGCAATCCCGGCAACGACAAAGCGAGGGGGCATTTGGGGAGCAACCTCATGCGCAAATGCGAGACCGCCGTCACCGTCACCGCGCAGGGCGAAGTGAGCAAGGTGTCGTTCGCTAAAACCCGCGACATTAGGCCGGACGATTTCGCTTTTTCTGTGGTGAACGGATTGCCCGCTGTCTGTGATGTCCCGGCCATGCCGCGAGAGGACAACACACGCGAGATGTTCGCGGAAATCCTTTCAGACGGGAGGGCAGTCAGTCACGGGGATTTGTCTAACCGGGTGATGAAGTATCGGGAGAGTGCAGGGAGGCCCGTCAAGTTTGACCGAGCCAAGCAGATAGTGAATAATGCCGCCAAGGTTGGCATTATCATCAAAACGCAGGCGGGCGGATATGTCCTATCAAACGAACAAGAGGGTAGCGATAATCAACTACCTTTTTGAGGGTAGGTAGGTTAGTCCCCTTATAAAGGGGGACTACCTACCCTACCCAATAGGTAGTAACCAAATTACCCTAAAAACTACCCTAAAACTACCCGATTGTTAACGACATTGAAAATGATTCTTTGATATGAACAATTATAAATGGCAACTTCAAAAATACAGCGGACGTAACAGCCGCCACACGTGCCCGGCTTGTGGGCGACCGCATTGTTTCACGCTCTACGTGGACGCGGCGGGAAATCCGCTGGCGAGCGATGTCGGGCGGTGTGAACACCTTAACTCATGCGGCTACCATCGTACCCCGGCACAATATTTCGCAGACCACCCGCAGGAACATGGGCGGGAAAAGTATCGCCCGGCAGAGTCTCAACGGCAACAAAAAGAGGCCAGGACGGACTACATTCCTTTTGGTTTGATACAAAAAAGCGAAGGCACGGCCAACGGCCTCATGCGCTACCTGTCCAAGTTCTTCACGCAGGAGAATTTGGAGAGGGTGACGAAGATGTACCATCTTGGCAG